>JAHFQQ010000047.1:0-12116 GCA_023259235.1 Polaromonas sp.
ACGTCAAGAAAGTGTTGTCCAACACCACCAACTACGCCGCCATCCTGACGGGCCAGCCGCAGTCGCTCAAAGCGCGGCTGGGAACGGTCGGGCCGCACGATATGGCACTGCCTGAAGCGTACAGGGACTTGCCTTGAAGCAGCGCCCGGCGATGGCAGCACTTTGATTTTTCTCCTTGTCAATACAGCGCATGGCCACTGGTTTTGATTATTCGCATCAGCCTGCAGGCAGGCAGCAAGGTTTCTGCTATGGTTTTGGGATGCCTGTGCAATCCGAATCCCTTCCCTGCATTACGCCGGACGTGGCGCTTTTTCTCGACTTTGATGGAACACTGGTCGCGCTGGCCTCGCAGCCCGAAGAGGTCGAAGTCCCTCCAGGCCTGACCGGGACGCTGGCCGCGCTGTCCCGGCAACTCAACGGCGCCTTGGCATTGGTCTCAAGGCGAAGGCTTTCTGACCTGGATGGTTTTTTGGCGCCGTTGCAACTTGCGGCAGCCGGTGAACATGGCGCACAGCGCCGCACCGCCAAAGGCTTGCTGGTCAACGCGCCAGCAGTAGATATGCGGCATGTGCTGCAGGCAGCCAAAGGATTGCTGCAGCTTCACCCGGACCTCAGGCTGGAGCAAAAAAGCCTGGCACTGAGCCTGCATTACCGGCGTACGCCTGAACTGGAAAACCTGTGCCTGCAAGTGATGCGCGATGCGGTTGCGCGCAGCATTGGTATCGATCTGATGCAGGGCAAATGCGTGATCGACCTGAAACCGGTGGGCGTCAGCAAAGGCACGGCGATTGCGGCCTTCATGGACGAAGCGCCGTTTGCCGGCCGCATTCCCGTGTTTGCTGGAGACGATGTCACCGACGAAGCCGGCTTTGAGCAGGTGCAGCGCATGGGAGGGCATGCCGTGAAGGTCGGCCGGGGCCAACGCTGGCCGGCTACCGCTGCGCCAGTGTGGCAGCGCTGGCTGGCTGGCTGCAAGCGGCACAGGCGGCGCCCCGCGAGAACTTCAAGGGATCCGAAAGGCCTTCAGCATGAGCACCGCCGCAACGCCGTCTGGCCACTTTGGGCCGCCCGCCTCTGCTTCGCTGAAGCCGGCCAGACCGAACCGCTTGCCGGCGAGATTGACGCCTTGATGCGCGCCGCCGCCTGCTGCTGGGGGCCGAGCGGCTGGACTATTCCAAGGGCCTGCCGCAGCGACTGCGGGCCTTTCGCGAACTGCTGAAGAAATCCCCGGAAAACCTCAACAGCGCCACGCTGATCCAGATTGCTTCACCGAGCCGCGAGGCACTCGACACCTACAGCGGCCTGCGCCAGGAGTTGGAGAGCCTGTGCGGCTCCATCAACGGCGACTATGGCGAACTGGACTGGATGCCGCTGCGCTACATTCACCGCAACGTTGCACGCAGGCGCCTGCCGGGACTCTACCTTCAGATGCCGCTGGAGGAGCGCCAGAATCGGCACCAAAAGTTGATCGAGCGCATACGCAGCCAGGATGTGCACTGGTGGCGCAAGACATTTCTGAAAGCCCTGGCGGTGTGCGATACGGATTGACCGCGGCAGCCCGCTCAGAGGACCAGCGCCAGCGCGGCGTAATTGCCCACCTGGTCCTGCAAACCCGCGGGCACCAGCGCACAGGCGTCGGTCAGAGCGGGCAGCTTGCCGCTGATGCTCGATCGCAGGCGCGGCAGCAAATAGTCGCGCTGGTTCCAGAACACGCCGCCACCCAGGCTGATGCGCTGCAGGTCGAGCGTCACTATCAGGTTGTACAGGGCCCGGCCCATGATCCGGCATACATCATCAATAATGGCTGCAGCTTGCGCGTCACCTTCGCGGGCGGCTGTCAAAACACCGGCGGCATCGGGATAAGCGGGGAACCGTCGCGGCAAGGCGTTGCCGGCGACCAGGGCCTCGAGGTCACCGACATTGCCGCAACCGCAGAGTGCATCATCGTTGTCACTGACAAACATGTGGCCCGCATGGCCGGCATTACCGTGTTTGCCGCGCAACACATGGCCATCAACACACAGGCCAAAACCGATGCCGGTGCTCCATGTGACGTAGGCACAGTTGGCAAACCCCTGCAGCGCGCCCCAGCGGCGCTCCGCCTGCAGCGCGGCGACGCCGTCATTGACGATCCGCACATCCGCGAACTGTTCGCGCAGAGGCGCTTCAAGCAACGCGCTGGTCCAGTCGTTGGGCAGTCCCCGCGCCGGCCCGGCCAGGCCGCCGCAAATGTTGGGCGCGGCAATCTCGATCAAACCGTCCCCCAGTACAAACGGGCCGCAGGACGAAACGCCAACCGCCTCTATCCCATGCTCACTGATCCCGCTTTCCCTGCAAGCGGCGGCAATCATGCGCAAAATCTGCAAGGCCACGGCATCGCGGCCACCGGTCCTGACCGTGGGCTCGAAGCGCCGCGCCTGCAAGGGTGCCGGCTCGGCCCCGGTTGCGTGGGTCGTCAGGCTGACGGCGATCTTGGTGCCGCCCACATCAACACAGGCTTTCATGCGGCCTCCGTTCGATAAACTTCAGGCATACCTGGCAATCAGGCTGGCCACCAGGCTCAGCACGATCGTGGTGGTCACAGGAACAAACCAGTCGCGGCCAAACAGCCGAAAGCGCAAATCGCCCGGCAGCTTGCCGAAGCCGAGTTTTTGCAGCAGCGGACTGAACCAGCTGATGCACACCAGCGCGAGAAAGATGACGATGAACCAGCGGATCATGGTGATAGTTTAGGGGCTGCGCATGGCGCGTTGTGAAAAGCCCGGGGCTGGCCGTGCGCCGCGCCGGGCCGCCCCAAGCAAGCACAGCCCCCTCGGGGGCAGCGCATGACACGAAGTGAAAAGCGTGGGGGCTATAGCGTATGCGTGCGGTCGCCTGCGGAAAACCCCAGCGGCTCCCACACACCGCCATCGACGTTTCTGATATTTTCCGTGGCAAAGGCGATCACCTTGAACAGCTCGCCCATCTCGTGCTCATTCACCAGTTTTTGCACCATGCCGCGCTCTGCCAGACTGGCGTTTTCCATGTCGTCCAGCAGTCCGCAATTGAGCAGAAAACGGCCCTGACTGGTGTAGCCGGCCACCTGCAAACCGGCATCCTGACCGGCCAGCGCGATACCGGTGAAATTGACATGGGCGGTAACGTCTTTTTTACCCACGTCGCTCAGGGCATCGGCGTCAGCCATGTGAGCATGGTGACACATCACCGTGCCCATGCTGCGCTGAGGATGATAGTACTCGTGCTCGGGAAAGCCATAGTCCAGCAACAACACAGCGCCCGCTTCCAGCCGGTCGGCCAGCGTGCGCACAAAGCCCTCGGCCTGGGGGTGAATTTCGGTCAGGTAGTCGTGCACGCCCGCCACCTCCAGCGGTGGCCGCAGATCGGTCGGCTGGTCGGCATACATGAAACCAGCCTCTGGCGCCAACAAACGCTGCGCAGGGCCGCCCCAAACAAGTTCAGCCCCTTCACCTGGGGAAGGCGCCAGCGCACCGCCGTAGGCGTGCGCAGCGACGGGCGTGGGGGCATTGATGACCCCACGCTCATGCCAAACCTGATCCAGGCGCACCAGCAATTTCACCGGCATCGCATCGAGCACCTCATTGCCCAGCACCACGCCGCGCATCTGCGCCGGCAGCTCGCTCGCCCATTGCACCTTGTCGCCGAAAGCCGCCAGCCGCTGGCGCTGGCGCTGGCGCAGACTGCCCGACACGTCAACAATCGTGTAGCGCTCCAGCAGCGGCCCGAGGGCATCCAGCAGTTGCAGCGCCAGCGCGCCGGAACCGGCGCCAAACTCCCAGATTTCGGCCGTACCCGTGACCTTGAGCGCCTCGGCCACCTGGCGCGCCAGGGTCTGGCCAAAGCGCGGCGACAGCTCGGGGGCTGTCACAAAATCACTGCCGCCGCCCTGGACGCCCGCAGGCATCAGACCAAATTTTTGCGAGGCGTTGGCGTAGTAGCCCAGGCCAGGCGTATACAGCGCCAGCGCCATGAAGCGGTCAAAGCCCAGCCAGCCGCCTGCGTCGTCAATGGCCTTTACGATATGGGCCTGCAGGGCGCTCGTTAAAATGGGGAAGTTAGTCATGTTCGTCACCGAATGTGATTGTCGGTGATTCACCCTTGATTATTTCGCCACACCTTCACCCAACCCAGACTCATGGCCGCAGCGTCCTCCCCGTCCCAACCCGTTGTTCTCGTGACCGGCGCCGCCAGGCGGCTGGGCCGCGAGATCGCGCTGGCGCTGGCCACCGGCGGCTGGCGGGTGGCGGTGCACTACCACAACTCTGCAACAAACGCTACCAAAACAGTAGCTGATTGCACCCGTCTTGCGGGGGCTTCAAACGCTTTTTATGCAGATCTTGGGGATGAGACCGAAGTCCGCGGTCTGTTGCCCCGCGTGATCGCCCATTTTGGCCACGTCGATGCGGTAGTCAACAACGCCTCGATGTTTGAGCATGACACGGCGGCAAGCTTCAGTTTTGCCGGCATGGACCAGCACCTGCGCAGCAACACCGGCGCTGCCATCTTGCTGGCCCAGGCGCTGCACGCGCATGCGGCCGCCCGGAATGCCAGCGGCGTCGTAGTCAATATGCTGGACCAGAAGCTGTGGAACCAGAACCCTGATTTTTTCAGCTACACGCTTTCGAAGGCCGCGCTCGAAGCGGCCGGCACCATGCTGGCGCTGGCGCTGGCACCACAAGTGCGCGTGGTGGGCGTGGCACCGGGCCTCACCCTGAGCAGCCCTCTGCTGAGCGACGAGCAATTCGAGTCGCGGCACCGGCTCTCACCGCTGGGCCGATCTTCCACCCCAGGCGACGTCGCTGCCACGGTGAAGTTTGCGCTGGAAAACGCGTCAGTCACCGGAACCACCCTGCTGGTGGATGGCGGCCAGCATCTGATGAGATTCGAGCGTGACTTTTCCCTGATGTGACGCCATGAAAGCCCGAATTCAGACTCATCTTCCAACACGAAGGCGCGAAGACGCAAAGTATGCAGGAAAGGCCAGTTTGGCTCCTTTGCGATCCTTTGCGCCTTTGCGTTAAAAATCCTGAAACTCAAAAATGTTCAACACCCGAGGCACCCAGATTCTCACCCTCACCGGCTTGCGCTTCGACGCGAACCTGGGCATTTTGGCGCACGAAAAATCCGCGCCGCAGCCGATCCAGGTCGATGCCGAACTGAATCTGGGCACGCAGCCGCTGCTGCCGCATGACGATGAGATCAACCATGTGCTGGACTATCGCAAGGTGCGCCAGATCATCATTGCCGAATGCACCGCCGAGCACGCCAACCTGCTGGAGAGCCTGATCGGAAAGCTGGCGCACCGGCTGATGCTGCTGCCCGGGGTGCTGGGTGTGCGGGTAAAAATTGCAAAACTCGAAATCTTTGACGACTGCGAAGTGGCGATTCGTGTCGAGACCGGACAGTGGTAACCAACATGAGTAACGCGCAGAACCGCTTCAAGCAGCGAACGCCCCTCCGGAGGGCAACGCAGCGTAATTCGAAAGCGTGGGAACAATATTTATGAGTGCTTTATGGGCTGACGAGCAGGTGCAGCGCCCAACACGGGGGCAAGATGCCATGAAGATCGAACGCGAGGACCACAAGCTCGAAAAACGCCTGTGCCGGGAAATGAGCCGGGCGATTGTCGATTTCAACATGATTGAAGATGGCGACCGGGTCATGGTATGCCTCTCGGGCGGGAAGGACAGTTATGCCATGCTCGATATTTTGCTCAAGCTGCAAAAACGCGCGCCCGTCCATTTCGACCTGATCGCTGTCAACCTGGACCAGAAGCAGCCCGGGTTCCCGGAGCAGGTGTTGCCCGACTATCTGACCGCGCTGGGCGTGCCGTTTTACATCGAGAACCAGGACACCTACAGCATCGTCAAGCGCGTCATTCCCGAGGGCAAAACGCTGTGCTCGCTGTGTTCGCGCCTGCGGCGCGGCATTTTGTACCGGGTGGCCGGTGAACTCGGCGCCACCAAGATCGCGCTCGGCCACCACCGCGACGACATGCTGCAGACTTTCTTTCTGAACATGTTTTTTGCTGCCAAGCTCAAGGGCATGCCGCCCAAGCTGGTCAGCGACGACGGCAAGCATATCGTGATCCGGCCGCTGGCCTATGTGCCCGAAAAGGACCTGATCCGCTGGGCCCAGGTGCGCGGCTTCCCCATCATCCCCTGTTCGCTCTGCGGCAGCCAGGAAAACCTGCAACGCAAGCAGGTTGGCAATCTGCTGCGCGAATGGGATAAGAAATTCCCGGGCCGGCTGGAAAACATGTTTTCTGCACTGCAGAACATCGTTCCCTCGCACTTGATGGACCGCCAGCGCCATGACTTCAAAGGCATCAAGGCAACCGGCGTTGCCGACGCCGAGGGCGACAAGGCCTTCGATGCAGAAGAATTTGGCGCGCCAGCGCTTCCGGCCGGCGCTGCCATCAGCATTCAATCCTCCACTGATTGTTGACAAAATGTCACTGGGGCCCTTATGAGACGTGCGCTAACAGCTATTTTTTTAATAGCGACCGCAGCATTTCTCATGACCGGCTGCACAACCGTACGACTGGTCGACAGCGATGTCACCGCGTTTTCGCGCTGGAGCGTTGCCCCGCCCGGCCCCGGAACGCCTTACCGTTTTGAACGCCTGCCCTCGCAGCAAGTCATGGGGACGCAGCAGGACCAGCTGGAAGCGCTGGCTCGTGCCGCCCTGGCCAGGGTTGGCATGGAACTGAATCCGGCCACAGCCCGCCTGAGTGTTCAGGTGATGTTCAATACCCAGATCGTGGAGCGTTGGCCTTCTGGCGGCGGCTGGTATGACGGTTTCGGGTTCCCCATGTCAGGATTTTTTCTCGAAGGTGGCAGTCGCGGCGCGGCGCTGGGCCTGTCATTTCCAATGCGCTTTCCCGAGCCCTACTACCAGCGCGAGTTGAGCATTTTGATGCGTGATCTGGGCTCAGGCGAATTGGTGTTTGAGACCCGGGCCGCGCATGACGGGGTCTGGAGCGATACCGTGGCCGTGCTGCCGGCCATGCTGGACGCGGCACTGCTCGGCTTCCCCCAGCCAATGTCCGGCACACGCCGGGTCAACATCGAGATCCCCCGCTAGAAATGTGGCCCCCACGTTCGCTCACTGCGTGTAGCTCTCTGCCCCCCAAGGGGGCTGGCCTGGCCTGGGGCGGCCCGGCGCTGCGGCCGTGGCCCCCACGTTCGCTCACTGCGTTCAGCTCTCTGCCCCCCAAGGGGGCTGGCCTTGCTTGGGGCGGCCCGGCGCTGCGGCCGCCACGCTTGGCCACTTCCTTTAACTTTCTGCCCCTTGGGGGACCAGCCCGATGATCGAACCGACCCGCATCATTGCCATCCGCCACGGCGAAACTACCTGGAATGTCGATACCCGCATCCAGGGGCAACTCAATATTCCATTGAACGATACCGGCCGCAGGCAGGCCGAGCGGATGGCGCTGGCCCTCAGGAACAACCCGATCACCGCCATCTATGCCAGCGACCTGGCCCGGGCCTGTGAAACGGCGCAATATCTCGGGAGCGCGCTCGGTGTGGCCGTGACCCGCGAGGAAGGTCTGCGCGAGCGTGGTTTTGGCGAGTTCGAGGGCAAGACCTACGCCGAAATTGAAACGCTGCTGCCCGAGCAGGCGTTGCGCTGGCGCAAGCGCGACCCTGAATTTGCCCCACCTGGCGGCGAGTCGCTGCTGACGCTGCGCGGCCGTGTGGTGGCGGCTGCCGAACGTCTGGCCGCCCGGCACCCCGGCGAGCTGATTGCGCTGGTTGGCCACGGCGGCGTGATGGACGTGCTGTACCGCGCCGCCACCCGGCTCGATATTCAGGCGCCGCGCACCTGGACCCTGGGCAACGCGGCCATCAACCGCCTGCTCTGGACTCCCGAGGGCTTCACACTGGTGGGCTGGGCCGACACCCAGCACCTTGATGATGAAGCGCTGGATGACAGCCGTCTTACGAGTGCTTACGCTGGCAATGCCGTCAATACACAATAATCCACCATCCAGACAACCCAGCCCCCATCCCCATGAGCACCTTGCCACCTCGCTGGTCCGAACTGATAGACCGGCCTGTCAATGACATCGACACGCCCGCGCTGGTGATCGACCTGGACGCGATGAAGCGCAATCTGGTTCGCATGGCCGAGTTTGCCAAAAAGCACAACATCCTCTGGCGCCCGCATGCCAAGATGCACAAGAGCGCCTCCCTGGCCAAGATGCAGATCAAGGCCGGCGCGGCGGGCGTGTGCGTGCAAAAGACCGCCGAAGCCGAAGCCATGGTGGCCGGTGGAGTCTATAACGTGTATATCAGCAACGAGGTGATTGCGCCCGGCAAACTGGCACGGGTGGCGGCGCTGGCCAAAAAGACCGCGGCGCACGGTGGCCAGTTGGCCATTGCGGTGGACAGCACCGAAGGCCTGATCCGGCTGGCGCAGGCCATGAACGAAGCGCGCGTGCGCAAAGGCGGCGGCACGGTAATAGACGTATTTGTTGAAATTGATGTGGGCCAGGGGCGCTGCGGGGTCGAGCCCGGCAGCGCCGCGGTAACGCTGGTGCTGGAACTTCGCAAACACCCGGCCCTGCGCTTTGCCGGCCTGCAGGCCTACCACGGCAAGGCACAACACCTGCGCAGCGCGCGGGAACGGCGCAAGGCCATCGCCAAGGCGGCCGATGCGGTGCTGCTGACACGCCAGCTGATCGAGGCGCAGGGAGTCGCCGTGAATCTTGTCACAGGGGCGGGTACCGGCTGCCTGGTGCTGGAGGCCGCCAGCGGCGTCTATGGCGAGTTGCAGGCAGGTTCCTTCCTGTTCATGGATGCCGACTATGCGCAGAACGAGCGCGACCCGGCGCAGCCGCAGTTCGAGCACGCCATGTTTGTCAAAACGCAAGTCATCAGCACCCGCAGCGACCACGCCGTGTGCGATGCCGGCCACAAGAGCCACGCCATCGACTCGGGAATGCCGCTGGTGCACGCCTTGAGCGCAGACAGCGCACTGGAATATTTCAACGGCGGCGATGAACACGGAATTTTGCGGCCCGCCGCAGGCTGCTCGCGCCTGCCCGGCCTGGGCCGCATGCTGTGGCTGATTCCGGGCCACTGCGATCCAACCGTCAACCTGCACGACGTGATGATTGGCGTCAGCGGCGGCCTGCACAGCGGCGTGGTGCAGCGCATCATCAAGGTGGATGCGCGCGGTGCGCTGACCTGAGCGAAGGCGCTTCAGGGTTCCCGTCAGTATCCGGCACTTGGTCCGGGCGGCACAATGACGGCATGAGCCCGAGCCAGATCATCGTTCTTGCCACACCGGTTTTCTTCCTGCTGATTGCCATCGAATAGCCACCCATGAGCCGGGCCGTCATGTGGTTTGCCGCGCTGCAGTTCCTGGTACTGCTGCTGGGCGTGGCGCTGTTCCTGTGGTTAGCCGACACCCTGCCGCTGGCGCAGTCAGCGCTCTGGGTCGGTGTGCTGTGCGCCGGGCTGTGGGCCGTGGGCGCGCTCATGCAGGGCCGTATCGGCATGCTGGAAGTACTGCTGATCGAAGCGGCAGCCCTGGCCACCGCCACCAGCGCCGCCGGGCTGACCGGCGCGCACCACCTCCTGAAGCCGCTGGTGATGCTGATCGCTATCGCTTATGTAGCTGTTCACGCATATTCCACAGGGGCTAAGGGCTTGTTCTTCATATATTTATTGGCAGCCCTGGTGTATTCACTGGCGGGCGACGTTTTCCTGATGTTCCCGGGCTATTTCATTCCGGGACTGGTTTCGTTCCTGGTCGCGCACCTGTTTTACGTCGCCTTGTTCAAGCAGGGTACGGCGTGGTTCCCCAGCCGCAAGGCTCTTGTTGCAACCCTGGCCGTGGGCAGCCTGATGTACGCTTTTCTCTGGAGCGGCCTGGCCCCGCCGCTGCGCGGCCCGGTCGCGGCCTATGTAGTGGTGATCGCCCTGATGGCAGCGCAAGCCATCGGCCGCGCCGTGGTGCTGCACGACCGGGCGGCCGTGGGCGCCGCCATCGGGGCGTGTTTCTTCATGCTGAGCGACTCACTGCTGGCAACCAACAAATTCGCCTTTGCACTGCCGCTGGCGCCCTTGTGGGTGCTGGGCACTTACTACACCGCGCAGATTCTGATTGCGCGCCATGCGCGACCGGTGGCCTGAGCGTCAGGCGTCGGAACCCTCAAACAAATTCTCGCCATCGCTGCGCGGCGAAACCCCGAGGTGCCGGTACGCCGCCAGCGTGGCGATGCGCCCGCGCGGCGTGCGCTGCAGATAGCCCTGCTGAATCAGATAGGGCTCGATCACGTCTTCGATCGTGTCACGCTCCTCGCCAATGCTGGCGGCAATGTTGTCCAAGCCCACCGGGCCGCCATCAAAGCGGTGGATCACGGCCTCCAGCAGTTTGCGGTCCATCACGTCAAAGCCTTGCGGATCGACGTCGAGCATGGCCAGCGCCTTGTTGGCAATATCGAGCGTGATTTCGCCCACGCCTTTGACATCGGCGTAATCGCGCACCCGGCGCAGCAAGCGGTTGGCAATGCGCGGGGTGCCACGCGAGCGGCGCGCAATTTCAAAGCCGCCTGCCTCGTCGGTGAGGACGTTGAGCAAGCCCGCGCTGCGCCTGACAATGCGGGCCAGCTCTTCGGGGGTATAAAACTCGAGCCGCGCCACAATCCCAAAACGGTCGCGCAGCGGGTTGGTCAGCATGCCGGCGCGGGTGGTGGCGCCGACCAGGGTGAAGGGCTGCAGATCGAGCTTGATCGAGCGCGCCGCCGGGCCTTCGCCGATCATGATGTCGATCTGGTAATCCTCCAGCGCGGGGTACAAAATTTCTTCGACGACCGGGCTCAGGCGGTGGATCTCGTCAATGAAAAGAACGTCGTTTTTTTCCAGATTGGTCAGCAGCGCCGCCAGATCCTTGGGCTTTTCCAGCACCGGGCCGGAAGTCTGGCGCAGGTTCACGCCCAGCTCGTGCGCAATGATGTGGCTGAGCGTGGTCTTGCCCAGCCCCGGCGGTCCAAACAGCAGCACGTGGTCAAGCGCTTCGCTGCGCTTCCTGGCGGCGCCGATAAAAATTTCGAGCTGCTCGCGCGCCTTGGCCTGGCCCACGTATTCGTCAAACAGCTTGGGCCGCAGCGCACGCTCGATCGCCTCTTCGCGCGGCGAGGCGGGCGCACCAGAGAGCACGCGCTGGCCAGGCGGCAGAGCGGACATGTCGAAGTCGTCGGTCTGGATGCTCATGACTATTTCGCCAGCGCCTTGAGCGCCAGTTTGATGCCTTCGCTCACGCCAATATCGGGCGGCAAGGCTTTCAGCGCCAGTGCCGCGTCGCGGTCGCTGTAGCCCAGTGCCACCAGCGCCTGCGAGATATCGGACTGCGCATCGTCGGCCACGCTGACCGGAACGCCGATGTCGGCGCCAAGCTTGCCTTTAAGCTCCAGCAGCAGGCGCTCGGCGGTCTTTTTGCCGATGCCGGGGACCTTGATGATGCGGCCCGCTTCCTGGCGCGTGACCGCCTGCGACAGATCCTGCACGCTCATGCCGCTGAGCACGCTGAGCGCGGTGCGCGGGCCGACGCCGGAAATCTTGATGAGCTGGCGAAACGCGGCGCGTTCGGCGGCGCTGCCAAAGCCGTAGAGAACTTGCGCGTCTTCACGCACCACAAAATGCGTCAGCAGGCTGACTTTTTCACCCAGCGCGGGCAGGTTGTAAAAGGTGCTCATCGGCACCAGCACCTCATAGCCGACGCCGTTGCAGTCCAGCAGGATTTCCGGTGGATTTTTTTCGGCCAGCAGGCCGGTGAGTCTTCCTATCATCGGTGAATCTTATCAGTCGGGCCACCGGGTACATTTGGGCGGACAATTGCGCTTTGTTCCTTATTTGGAAGATCCGCGCCTTGATTCTTCGCCATACCTTCACGCCGCCCAACAACACCCGCATGGGCCACCTTTGCGGCCCCATGGATGCCCACCTGCGAACCATCGAGGCGGCGCTGCAGGTGACGATTGCGCACCGCTTCGAGCAGTTCCGGATCGAGGGCACAAAAATCAGGGCCCAGCAGGCGCTGGAGGCGCTGCAAGCGCTGTACGAGATGGCCCAGCGGCCAATCGA
>JAHFQQ010000047.1:12135-15446 GCA_023259235.1 Polaromonas sp.
CACCCGGCGCGCCGACCTGCGCGCCCGAACCGTCAACCAGGCCGCCTACCTGACCAACATCGCCACCCATGACATCACCTTCGGCATCGGCCCGGCCGGCACCGGCAAGACCTATCTGGCGGTGGCCTGCGCGGTCGATGCGCTCGAGCGCAGCACGGTGCAGCGCATTGTGCTGACGCGCCCGGCCGTGGAAGCGGGCGAGCGCCTGGGCTTTTTGCCGGGCGACCTGCTGCAGAAGGTGGACCCTTACCTGCGCCCGCTCTATGACGCGCTGTACGAGCTGATGGGGCTGGAGCGCGTGCAAAAGGCATTCGAGCGCCAGCAGATCGAGATTGCGCCGCTGGCCTTCATGCGCGGGCGCACGCTGAACCATGCGTTTGTGATTCTGGACGAGGCGCAAAACACCACGCCAGAGCAAATGAAGATGTTCCTGACGCGCATCGGTTTTGGCAGCAAGGCCGTGATCACGGGCGACGTCAGCCAGGTCGATTTGCCGCGTGCGCAACTCAGCGGCCTGATCGACGCCGAGCGCGTGCTCAAGCGCGTCAAGGGCATTGCCATTACCCGCCTGACCAGCGCCGACGTGGTGCGTCATCCGCTGGTGGCGCGCATTGTCGACGCCTACGACAAGTCACCGAGCAGCCGGGATGGTGCACAAAATGCTATAGAAGTGATAGCTAATCCCGCCCGCCCTTCAAGGGCCAGAGGGCGAAATGTTTCTTAAGAAATTGAGTTTGTCGCTGCAGTTCGGCGACATCAGGAATGCCGTGCGCCACCGCGCCGCGCTGCCGCGCCACAGCGTGGCGCGCTGGATTCGCCATGCGCTGGCGGCTGACGCCGAAATCACGGTGCGCATTGTCGATGCTGAGGAAGGCCAGGCGCTGAACCGCGATTACCGGGGCAAGGACTACGCCACCAACGTGTTGACCTTTGATTACGCCCAGGCGCCCGTGGTAAGCGCCGACCTGGTGCTGTGCGCGCCGGTGGTGGCCCGCGAGGCGCGCGAGCAGGGCAAGACGCTGCAGGCGCATTACGCCCACCTGCTCGTCCACGCCACGCTGCACGCGCAGGGCTACGACCATGAAACCAGCGAGCGGGACGCGCTGGAGATGGAAGCGCTGGAAATCTTTTTACTGGCCGAGCTGGGCTGCACCAACCCCTACTGAGGGATACTGGCAGGCCATTCACGGGCTTTCGCTTCAGGAGACGCGCCATGCACACCCGTCACCAGCACCTGTTCAAAACCGATTTGCACGAACTACGTCCGACCCAGATCACCGTGGGCTACACCGAAGTCGAGCAAAAACGCGGCTTGTGGAGCGGACTGGGCAAGGGCGAGCGGCAGAAATTCCTGGACAGCCACTGGTTTCCCGCAGTCCGCGGCCCCAAAGGCAGCTTCTACATCGTCGACCATCATCACCTGGGCCGCGCCCTGCTCGAAGACGGCGTGAACCAGTGCTATGTGGTCCTGCTGAAGGACCTGGCGATGCTTGAAAAGGATGAATTCTGGACCGTGATGGACCACCATCAATGGGTGCACCCTTACGATGCGAGGGGCAGGCGCTGCCCCATGGCCGACCTGCCCAAGGCGCTGGGCGACCTGGCCGACGATCCTTACCGCAGCCTGGCCGGCGAAGTGCGCCACGCGGGCGGCTTTCCAAAAGACGCCACGCCCTTCGCCGAATTCCTCTGGGCCGACTTCTTCCGCCGCCGCATCAAGCTGTCGCAACTCCAGCGCAGCCCGGATGCCGCCCTGCAAGCGGCGCTGACACTGAGCCACAGCGCGCAAGCCGCGCACCTGCCCGGCTAGTCGGGTGAAGAGTCACCGGCGGCGGCGCTTCTTGCCTGAGCCAGTCGCGCAGGCCATGAGTGACGCGCAGCCGCTGGCCAGCTCCGCGGGAAAAGACGCGCGATGGGGCAGCGAGCTGCTGGCCGGCATTTCGGTGGCCGGGGTGCTGCTGCCCGAAGCCGTGGCCTATGCCGCCATTGCGGGCGTGGAGCCCATGCATGCCCTGTTGGCCGCCCTGGTCGGGCTGTGCATCTACCCCCTGCTGGGCAGCAGCCGCTTCGCCATCGTCAGCCCCACCTCGTCGGCGGCGGCGGTGTTTGCCTCCGCCGTGGTGGTGGGCGGTCCTGCCATGGGCTACGCGCTGGTCGGCCTGACCGGCGCGCTCTTCCTGGTGGCCGCCGGGCTGCGCGCGGGTTTTCTGGGCGCCTTCATCTCGCGTCCGGTGCTGCGCGGTTTCGCGTGGACGCTCGGGCTGACCATCATGATCAAGCAGTTGCCGCACATCGCCGGCCTGCACGTTCATGCTTCGCAGATCGGCCCGCTGCTCTGGGAATTGCTGAGCCACGCAGCGCAATGGCACCGGCCCAGCGCGCTGCTGGGCACGGCGGCGCTGCTGCTGTGGCTGGCGCTTTACCACGGGCTGCAGCGCTGGCTGTTCCTGCCGACATCCTTGCTGGTGCTGGGGCTGGGCGTGGCACTGTCGGCCCTGCTGGACCTCGGCGCGCAGGGCGTGGCGCGGGTCGGCGACATTGCCTGGCAGCCGCTGTCCTGGAGCTGGCCGAGCCTGGACAGCGCGCATTGGCTGCATGCCATGGAATTGGCGCCGGCGCTGCTGCTGATCCTGTTCGCAGAATCCTGGGGTGCGGTGCGCTCGCTGGCGCTGCAAAACAGCGACCGGGTCGATGCCAACCGCGAACTGCTGGCGCTGGGCGCGGCCAACCTGGCCAGCGGCCTGGTGCAGGGCCTGCCGGTAGGCGCGGGCTTTTCCGCCGCGGCGGCCAACCATGCGGCGGGCGGGCGCAGCAAATGGGCCGGCGTGGCCGCCGCGCTGGCGCTGGCCCTGCTGCTATGGCTGGCGCGTCGCTGGCTGGCGCTGCTGCCCTTGCCGGTGCTGGCCGCAGTGGTGGTGGGCATCCTGTCGCACAACTTCTGGCCGCGCGCCATGCTGGCTTCGCTGCGCCTGGGCGGCGACGCCTGGCTGGCGCTGGTGGCGGCGGCCGGCGTCTTTGTGCTTGGCGTGCTGCCTGGCATGCTGCTGGCGGTGGCGCTGTCGCTGCTGCTGGCCATCCGGCGCTTTGCGCAACCGCTGGTCATCGAGCTGGGCCTGCTGCCGGGCACGCGCGACTACCTTGACCGGGTACGCCACCCCGACACGACCGCGGTCGCCGGCACGCTCATCATGCGGCCCGAGGAACCACTGTTTTTCGCCAATGCCGAGCAGGTGTTTCAGTACGTGCGCCAGCGCGTTGACGCGGCGCACGCCAAAGTCGTGGTGCTGAGCCTGGAGATCTGCGATGACCTG
>JAHFQQ010000290.1 GCA_023259235.1 Polaromonas sp.
AGTGCGCCTCAAACCCGGCTCTTCCCCCCGCCACGTGCTGGCCCGGTGCTGCGTTGGCCCGGTCTGTCTACAACGGCGCAGGCATTATCTCTGGGCTCAGACAGGACCAGCAATCTCACTGTTCAAATTGAGGCATGATTCGCGGTTGCACCTGGCGTCAAGGCAAACCAGCGGGCCGCGCGGCCGGCGCAACAGAAAAACCAAGCTCAATGAACCGGATTGCGGCCTATGCCTGTCTCGCGCTCAGCATGTCCCTGGTGGGCAGCTATGTAGCGCTTTCCAAACCCCTGGTGGCCGCATTGCCGGTCTTCCTGCTGGGATGGCTGCGCTTTGGCATTGGCGGGCTGGCCATGCTGCATTGGCTCAAGAAGCCGTCCCTCGAGGTGGCCATGAGCGGCCAGACACGCCGCCTGCTGTTTCTCGAATCCTTCCTGGGCAACTTCCTGTTTACGATCTTCATGCTGTTTGGCGTAAGCATGACCAGCGCAGTGGCCGCCGGTGTCATCATGGCATCCATCCCGGCCGCTGTGGCAATACTGAGCTGGCTATTTCTGCGCGAACGGGTGAGTGCTCGCGTCTGGTTGGCGGTGGCCTGTGCCGTGATCGGCGTGGCATTGGTGTCACTATCAAAACAGGAGCATCTTGCGGAGACAACCAAAGGGCTGGCACCTGATTTCGTATCTGAAAATACGTGGCTCGGCAATCTGTTGCTGGTGGGCGCCGTACTGTGCGAGGCGTCGTATGCGGTGATCGGCAAGAAGCTCACGGGCATGCTCAGCCCCAAGCGCATCACGGCGCTAATCAACCTCTGGGGCTTTGCATTGATCACGCCGCTCGGCCTGTGGATGGCGTGGAGTTTTGACTTTGGCCGGGTGCAGCCTGCAAGCTGGCTGTTGCTGCTGTTTTATTCGCTGGCCGCCAGTGTCTGGACGGTCTGGCTGTGGATGACCGGCCTGAAAACCATTCCAGCCAACCAGGCTGGCGTGTTTACAGTCTTGCTGCCTGTTAGCGCAGCGGCGGTTGGCGTCGTTGCCCTGGGCGAAACCGTGAGCCGCATGCAGGCCGGTGCCTTCGCCATCGCGCTTGCCGGCGTGGTGCTGGCTACCTTGCCTGAGCGGGGTCGGAAAAAGCCTGCTCTGCCTGCAGGGCCGCGCTGACCTCGCGGTCCAGTCGCCGTTGCCGGCGTACCATGTTCACGCTGTACGAGACAATGCCCAGCGACACTACGCCAATCAGCAGGGTTGCCGCTGCGTAAATGGATGGGTTCACACCGCGCCGGGCGTAGCTGAAAATCACTTGCGGCAAGGTGGTCACGCTCGGCCCCGATAAAAATTCAGAGATCACCACATCGTCAAATGACAGGGTAAACGCCAGCAGCCACGCCGACACAAGGGCTGGCGCGATCATGGGCAGGGTCACGAGAAAAAAGACCTGCGGAGGCCGACACCCCAGATCCATGGCGGCCTCTTCGAGCGTGCGGTCCATCTCGCTCAGGCGCGACTGGATCACCACGGTGGCATAAGCCATGCCCAGCAGGGTGTGGCCCGTGACGATGGTGATAAAGCCGCGCTCGGGCCAGCCGATGGCGCGCTGCACTGCCACCATCAGCAGCAGCAGGGACAGCCCGACGATGACCTCGGGCATCACCAGCGGCGCGTTGACCATTCCATAAAAAAGCGTGCGTCCGGCAAAACGCCGGTAACGCACCAGCACAAAAGCCGCGAAACTGCCCAGCACCACTGACAGCGTGCCAGCCAGCAGTGCCACCTTGAGCGACAGAAAAAAACCTTCGACCAGCCGCGAATCAGCCAGCAGCGCCTGATACCAGCGCAGCGAAAAGCCGGTGAATACGCCGTCCTGGCGGGTGCTGTTGAAAGAAAAAACAATCAGGAAAAAAAGCGGCGCGTAAAGAAAAAGATAAACCAGCGCCAGCCATAGCCGGCCTGCATGATCTTGCGCAAGACGCCACAGACCGCGCATGTCAGGACTCCGGACCAGTGTCGCGTGCGTTGGCGTTGCGGTAGTAAAACGCCAGCGGCACCAGGACAAGAACGATCATCACGACCGCCAGCGCAGCCGCGCGCGGCCAGTTGTTGCTGCTGAACATTTCATCCCACACGACGCGGCCGATCATGATGTTTTCCGCGCCACCCAGCAAGGATGGAATCACAAACTCGCCGACACCCGGAATGAACACCAGCATGGTCCCCGCGATGATTCCCGACTTGCTCAGCGGCACGGTGATCAGCCAGAACGCCTTCCAGGGGCTCGCGCCCAGATCGTGGGCTGCTTCCAGCAGGCGAAAATCCATCTTCACCAGGTTGGCATACAACGGCAGGATCATGAAGGGAAGATACACATAGGTCATGCCGACCAGCATGGAGACATCGCTGTAGAGCATCACCAGCGGCTCCTGGGTGATGCCGAGCGAAAGCAGCAGATTGTTGAGCACGCCCTGGTCCGCCAGGATTCCCTTCCACGCATACACCCGCAGCAAAAACGAGGTCCAGAACGGCAGGATGACCAGCATCAGCAGCGCCGGGCGGATCGACGGCCGCGAGCGTGCGATGAAGTAGGCGAACGGATAGCCAAGCAGCAGGCAAAAGAGCGTGGTCAGGAAGGCGTACTTCAGCGACGTCCGGTAGGCCTCCAGGTAGATGGTGTTGCCAAATCCAGCAGCGGCGCCCTGCCCCGCATCGGTAAAGATGGACACATAGTTTCCGAAGCGCAGCAAAATATGCCACGAGCCCGAGACCGTTTCAATCAATGGCGCAAAAGGATCCACCCCGTTGCCCATGTCGGTCACGCTGATGCGCAGCAGGATCAGGAACGGCAATGCAAAAAACAGCAGCAGCCAGGCGTAAGGCACGCCAATGACAAATCGCCGCCCAGGGTTGATGCGGAGCCGGTAAGGAATTTTCATGGCTGCCATGGCGCCGCTTATTGGGTCAGCACCACCGGCGCGGCGTCATCGCACCAGAAGAAGACCGCGTCATCCCGGGTGATCATGCGGCTTTCAACGCGCGTGGCGTTGGTCTCCATGATCTTCATGATGCCGCCGCCGTTCATCTCCACAATGTAGGTGTTGTAGCTTCCGAAATAGGCAATTTCGCGCACCCTGCCGCTGAACAGATTGACTGGCACGTCAGGACGGGTTTTGGCAATGTGAATTTTCTCTGGCCGCAGCGCAACGGCAACCGGCATGCCCAGACTGCCGCTGATGCCGTGCCCCACGCTCACCACGCCATGCTCGGTGGTCACTTCGCAGCGGTCCGCCTCATCGACGGTGATCTCGCCTTCCATCAAATTGACGTTGCCGATAAAGCCGGCCACAAAGCGGCAGTTCGGGTGTTCATAGATTTCCCTGGGCGTGCCCACCTGCAGCACGCGGCCGTGGCTCATCACGGCGATGCGTGATGCCATGGCCATCGCCTCCTCCTGGTCGTGGGTCACCATGACGCAGGTCACGCCCACCGACTTCAGGATATTGACGAGCTCGAACTGCGTGCGCTCGCGCAGCTTCTTGTCGAGCGCGCCCAGCGGCTCGTCGAGCAGCAGCAGTTGCGGCTTCCTGGCCAGGCTGCGCGCCAGCGCCACGCGCTGCTGCTGGCCGCCCGAAAGCTGATGCGGCTTGCGCTGGGCCAACGCCTCCAGTTGCACCAGCGCGAGCATCTCCGCCACGCGGGTCTCGATCTGCGCCCTGGGCATGGCCTCGCGCTTGAGGCCAAAGGCAATATTTTCCCGGATGCTCAGATGCGGGAAAAGGGCATATGACTGGAACATCATGTTGATGGGGCGCTGGTAAGGCGCAAGCGGCCCAATGTCCACGCCGTCGAGAATGACGCTGCCCGAGCTCGGCTTCTCAAAC
>JAHFQQ010000291.1 GCA_023259235.1 Polaromonas sp.
CCCATGATCTCCGCCAGCCGGTTCATGCGCTGGCTCTATATGCCGGCTGGCTGGTAGCGGAGCCGCAATTTGTTGCGCAGATCGCGCCCAAGATCGTCCAAGCCACCAAGGCGGTTAATGAATTGTTCAACTCCCTTTTTGACCTTGCGGGACTGGACTTGGACCCTTTGCGGGTCAATCTACAGCTGCTTGATCTTGGCCGGCTGGTGCAGGAGATTGAAGTCCAATATGCGCTTGTTGCCTGGGAGCGCGGCCTGCAACTCAGATCCCGGGTAGCAGTGGCGCAGGTGGGATCTGATCCGGTCATGCTCAAGCGTCTGGTCGGCAACCTGCTGTCGAATACCTTGAAAAACACGCGCCATAGCGGTGTGCTTTTGGCTTCCCGATGCAGACGCGGCGTTTAGTGCATTGAGGTCTGGGACACTGGCGTGGGGATTGCGATGGAACATCAGCAGGCGATTTTTCAAGAGTTTTACCGCATTCCCTTGCAGGGCACAGAAGAAGGCTTCGGGCTGGGACTGGCTATCGCTTCACGCTTGAGCCAGGCGTTCGGCCACCCGGTGGGAATGGCTTTGAGGCCCGGGCGCGGCAGCATTTTCTGGGTTGAGTTGCGCTGACCCGTGGCGGTGACGGTTCCCTAAAGCAGCCCCTGCGTGCGGGCGAGGTGGCTGCTGGTCTGCGAGCGGCTATTTACATTGAGACGCCGGAAGAGGCGCCACAAATGCACCTTGACAGTATGCTCGCTGATTTGAAGTTCTTCCGCGATGTCACGGTTGCTCATGCCCTTATCAAGCATTACCAGCAACTGCTTTTGTCTTTTTGACAGCTTTTCTGGCGATACGGCAGACGCCGACTCGAGTTCCCCATCCATAAAGACACGCAGAACATTTGCGATTTCGGTAGCCCCGGCAGATTTTTCGATGTAGGCGTCTGCTCCGGCTTCAATCGCCATATCCTCATATTCCCCAGCTGGTGCCGCAGAGAGCACGATAAGGGGCACGTCGGGAAATTGCTGTTTGAGTTCGCGTACACCCGATACGCCATGAGTGTCGGGCAGTTTCATATCCAGGCAGATCAACTCGGGCGTGCCATGCTCCCGCACGGCCGACATGACCGCGGCGAGTCGGTCGAGTTCGGTCACGCTGGGTCCTGCTGCTCAAACGGCGGATCAGCATGACCACCGCTTCACGCATCAGGGAATGGTCATCAATGACGAAAATACTCATGGATTCAAGGCTGAGGTACGGTTTTTAACAGCTGTTTTGTGCACAACTTCTCAATGTCAACTCGAGGCAGCCGGCAAGCACTGTAAGTGCGGTATCTATTCTAGGGAGCACTTTTTAAAGGCAACGCCCTGGAACGCGCCGATGATTCTCTCAGTTTGCATTGGGTGCAAAGAACTGCAGGACTTTCGCGAGGTCGGCAACGGAGCTGCCTTGCGTAGCCGCTACTTTCCCATCAAGCGCGGTCAGTGCAAGCGGCCCTTCTTTCTGCAGCGCTGCAATGATCAGTGCCGCCTCCTGATGTGAATCAAACCCCTGGCTTTGCAGCAATACTCTGGCGTCGGCATCCACCAGCTTGAAATAGAACTTGCCGTCTTTTTCGCGGTATTGCTTGAAGGCGGGGGAGCCGGTCCTGGCGGCCTTGCCCTTCTGGGCAGGGGCGGGCGGTGAGCCCAGCTTGCGTAGCCCCACTGCTTGCCGCAGCTCGCGCATGAACGGAGTTGCCACGGCGCGTGCCTTGCAGGCCCCGGCCTGCAGCAGATCTTCGATCTTTTCCGGGTCATTGATGAGCGCGTGGTAGCGCTCCCGCATCGGCGCGACGTCACGCTCGATGCGCTCAAACAGCAACTGCTTGGCATCACCCCAGGCAATGCCGCCGGCATAGGCCTGTTGCAACGCCTGCGTCTCGGAGGCGCTGGCAAAGGCCTGGTAAATCTGGAACAGCGCAGAGCCCCCGGTTTCCTTCGGTTCGCCTGGCGCGTGCGAGTCGGTCACGATGCTTGCGATCAGCTTGCGCAGTTGGCCCGGCGGCGCGAACAGGGGAATTGTGTTGTCATAGCTCTTGCTCATCTTGCGCCCGTCCAGGCCGGGCAGCAACGCAACCGAGTCTTCGATGGCCGCCTCGGGCAGCACAAAATGCTCGCCGTAGAGATGGTTGAAGCGCAGTGCCATGTCGCGCGCCATTTCAATGTGCTGGACCTGGTCGCGTCCGACCGGCACCTTGTGCGACTTGAACATCAGGATGTCGGCGCCCATGAGCACCGGATACATGAACAGTCCTGCGCTGATATCGGCATCAGGGTCATTGCCCGCAGCCTGGCTCTTGTCGACTGCAGCCTTGTAGGCGTGGGCCCGGTTGAGCAGGCCCTTGCCGGTGACGCAGGTCAGCAGCCAGGTGAGCTCGGGAATTTCAGGAATGTCGGACTGACGATAAAACGTCACGCGCTCCGGGTCCAGCCCGGCGGCCAGCCAGCTTGCCGCGATTTCCAGGGTGGAGCGCTGGATCCGTGCCGGCTCATCGCATTTGATCAGCGCGTGGTAGTCAGCCAGAAAGTAATAACTCTGTACATTGACCATGCGGCTGGCGGCTACCGAGGGACGGATGGAGCCCACAAAGTTGCCCAGGTGCGGCGTACCGGTAGTGGTGATGCCGGTCAGGAAGCGTTGAGGCGAAGGTGTCGATTCAGGATGCATGCTGGATAATTCTGCTGAAAAAATGAAAAACGACTAACCCAACAGGCTCAGCAAAGGCGTCAGAAGGAGGTTGATCACGGAGTAGCCCAGGGTCATGAGCGGGCGCAGCCACAAGGTGCCTACCACACCGGCGATGACCAGTGCCATCACGATAAAGAAGCCCCAGGGTTCGAGGCGCGAAATCATCTCGGCCTGTTTATGGGGCAGCAAGCCGACCAGTATGCGGCCACCATCGAGTGGTGGCAGTGGAAACAGGTTGAATGCCCACATCACCAGATTGACCAGAATTCCCGCCTGCGCCATCTTGACGAAAAAAGCCTCCTGCACGCCCAAGGCGGCCAGCAGCTCCAGCGCGAGGGCCCACAGCAAGGCCTGTGCGAAATTCGAAGCGGGGCCCGCCAGGGCGACCCAGACCATGTCTCGCTTGGGATTGCGCAGTTGACCAAAGTTGACTGGGACCGGCTTGGCATAGCCGAACAGGAAGGCGCCCGAGGTTGCAAAATACAGCAGCAATGGCATCGCAATGGTGCCGATCGGGTCGATGTGCTTAAGCGGGTTCAGCGTCATGCGGCCCAGCGCGTAAGCCGTGTTATCGCCAAAATGGCGGGCCGCGTAGCCATGCGCGGCCTCATGCACCGTGATGGCGAACAGTACGGGCAGGGCATAAATGGCGACAGTTTGAATCAGGTTGGCAATATCCATCCCTGGATTGTCTCAGACCTGGCCAATGACCAGCTACAGCCCCAGCGCCGCGACGTCGCCACGGCCTTGCCGGATCAGCACCGCTTCACCACCCGTGGCCAGGGGTGTCAGATCTATCACGGTGGTCGGCATGAGGTAGCAAGGTCCTGCGTCGATCACTGCGGCCAGCTCATTTTGCAACGGCTCATCGATGTCGCCCGCGTCGTTGATCGGCTCGGTTTCACCGCGTGGAATAAGCGTGGTGGCCAGCAGCGGTTCGCCATGCAGCTCCAGCAGGGCCTGTAACACCTTGTGATCGGGTACGCGCAGGCCGATGGTTTTGCGGGACGGGTGGCTGACGCGGCGCGGCACCTCCTTGCTGGCTTCGAGAATGAAGGTGTAGGGCCCTGGCGTGGCAGCCTTGAGCAGGCGGTACTGCTTGTTGTCAACCCGGGCATAGTTGGCCAGCTCGCTCAAATCGCGGCACA
>JAHFQQ010000292.1 GCA_023259235.1 Polaromonas sp.
CCTTCTCCGTGAACTTGCAAAAGGGTTGGCAAGCCAGTCTGGTGTTTGAATTTTTGCAAGGTTTCCTGAAGCGCCTGCTCCACGTCGTCTGTATTGGTGCGTGTGCGAAAATGCACCAGTAGCTCGCGAACGTCGTTGATACTCTCGCGCAATCCGGTGTCCAGTTCATCCAGCGCCTTGTGCAATTGTGCCGACTGGCCACGCTCGGCGGCCGTGCGCAGCAACTGTAGCTGAATCTTGAGAAACACAAGCGACTGTGCAATTGAGTCGTGCAACTCTCGCGCCAGAAGAGTGCGTTCTTCGCCAACCGCAGCTTCACGTTCCAGGGCAGCCGCTCGCAAGCCCTCCAGGGCGCTGGCCAAGTGACTGGCCAGCGCATCAAGCAATTCTGTTTCGTCCGCATTCAATGTGACGGGAGCGCAAAAGAACAAATTGAACTCGCCCAGCAGCCGCTGCTGCAGACGGATCGGCACACTGACAACGCTTTCGTACCCCATCCGGGCGCATTGGCGCACCGGTGCTTCATCATGGCTCAGGATCGGAATCACGCGCGTCCCGGCATCAAGCCGCAGGTTGCCGCAGGCGCAAGCATCGGCCAGCAGGCTGCGTTCCTCTTCCATAAGATCTTCCGGAAAACCGCTCGATGCCAGCATCAGATAGCGCTGGTTGCCCTCATCGGACCAGCGAACGGCCGCGGCATCGGCCTTCATGATGGTGCGCACGCTATCGGCAAAGCCTCGGGCCAGTTCCTCGATGCTGTTGGCCTGGGCCAAAAAAGCACTGACTTCATAAAGCGCCTCCAGGCGCATGCGTTGCGCCTCCAGGCGCCGCGTTTTGGTTTCAACCTGGATTTCCAACCCTTCGTAAAGCGACTGCAGGGTAGCAGCCATATGATTGAACCCAGCCGCCACCTGGCCAAACTCATCCCGCGTGTCCACCTCGATGCGCACGGCGAACTCGCCAGACTCAAGCTCGCGCAGCCCCTGGCGTAATTGCCCAAGCGGATTGATCACGTATTGGTAGCCGGTGTAAAGCATCACCGCTGCTCCACCAATGGCAAGCACCAGCATGACGAACTGAAACAGGTTCAAAATGGCCGTCAGCCGCGACAGGTGCTGCTCAATCGCGAGCACGAAGCCATCGATGGCATCAACAAAGTCTCCAGCCGCCTGCTGCGATGCCTGCGCTGTCGGCGCCGACTCGGCCAGCCACTGCTGGCGGTGGCGGCGCCATAACGAGTCGACTGCGAAAAATTTTTGTTGCACCTGTCTATCCCATGGCACAAACAGGGGCCGCAGCGGGTCGCCGTTGCGCAATACAGCCATGCTCTCATCAAACTGGTCCACAAGAGCCTGCATATCGCCACGCGTCAGGCCGACCTGCACCGCGCTGGTCAACCGCCAGGTCTGCATGCGCAGGCGTCCAGCCTCGTTGACGGCGGCAGCGCCGCCTTCCAGCTGCCAGGTCACCCACAAAGTCAGCCCGATGGAGACCAACGCCACAACCAGCAGGCTGGCGCCAATGCGGATAAGCTTGTTCGACAGGGAGGCGGTCCGCTGCACGGCGCTAGCTCCTTGCACCGCGCGCCGGACCAGGCGGCATGCACGCCATGCACACCATGCCGGCCAAGCGCTGCAGCGCTTGCCAACCGCCCAGCGGCCAGTCGGGTTGCTTCAAGCCCTTGATCAGACCATCGACCTTGTGGGCAGCCTGCAACAGGTTCGCCAGGGTGACGCTGCTTATATGCGGAAGCACCCGTTCGTAAAGTTTTTCCCTGGCTCCCCAGACGCGGTGTTCGCGAAGCGCCATGGGCATGGGGCGACCTGCCTGGAGGGCGTCTTTTACACGCTTCATGGTACGAATGTCTTCGGCCAGCGCCCAGTGCACCAGCACCTCGGAGACGCCTTCGGACTGCAAGCCGTCCAGCATGCGGGCCACGCGCGCCACCTGACCCCCAAGAACAGCTTCCGAAAGCTTGAATACGTCATAGCGTGCCACATTGAGCACTGCGTTTTCGATCTGGTCAAAACCGAGAGCCTCGGGCGCACCATCCGGTCCGGCAGGATACAGCAGACCCAGCTTCTGGATTTCCTGGTGCGCGGCCAACAGATTGCCCTCGACCTGATCGGCAAAAAACTGCAACGCACGCTGCCCCTCTTCGCCCGCCGCCACGCGCTGACCCTGCTGTTGCAGGCGTTGGGCAATCCACGACGGCAAGTCGCGACGTTCAATCGACTCAAACCTGACCGTGATGCCAAAACGCCCGAGCGCATCAAACCAGGCACTCTTGGCGGTCATGCTGTCCAGCTTGGGCAGCATGACCAGCGTAAGCATGGTTTCGTCGCCCTGGGTACGCTCGGCCAGTTGCTGCAGCGCCACCGACCCGTCCTTGCCGGGCTTGCCGCCGGGAATGCGGATTTCCAAAATTTTCTTGTCCGCGAACAGGCTCAGCGAGCCGCCACTGGCCAGCACCTCGCTCCAGTCAAAGTTTGCCCCGCTCACAGTGTGCACCGTGCGTTCGGAGTAGCCCTGAAGACGCGCCGCCTCGCGCAGGGCATCCGCGGCCTCCTGCACCAGCAAGGTCTCGTCCCCATGCAAGGTGTAAAGAGTTCTGAGTCCGTTCTTGACGTGCTCTGACAATTGGGCGGCAGCGATTTGCATGGATAGGAAGTTTAAGAGAGCCGAAAGATTTTCAGATGGATGCTGGTCTTGGTGTTGCTGATGCTTTTGAGCAGACGGATTCGTTCCAGCACCCTGGCCAGCTCTCGCAATCTTTCAGCGCGGAGCCCGACCAGCAGGTCCCAGCGGCCATTGGTGGCACGCAGTATCGCCACAGCCGGCTCGCCCAGCAAGTTGGCGCACGCTACGGGACCAGTTGCCGTCCGCCCATCCAGGCCTTGGCTTCACTGGCACGTGCATCCTTGGCGCAAGCGTCCGCGTATTCGACGATGATGCCATCATTTTCCAGCCGCATGATACGGTTCGTCACCCCCGCCGCATGATATCTCGAGTTTGCTGGCTGGCAGGGTGGTGGTTGGCGATTCGTTTTATCCTTTTTCTGATGCAGCGGCAATATAGTGCCTGTTTATCTGCGTTTATGACAATGCACATTAATCAGGCGGCAGGCGGCAGGGGGCAGACCACAAGTCACCTGCTCCATAAACAGGAAAATCACCATGAATCCAATCCATACGTGCGGCAACGATGCCATTTTTTCAGTCCACCAGATGCGGCCAGCACCGTCAGCCGCAGGGACCGACCATTAAACACCACTCCTGAATAAATTTCGCCGATATGACACAACACATCAGGCTCATCGGTGCCCCGACCGACATCGGAGCAGGAACCCGCGGCGCATCGATGGGACCTGAAGCACTGCGCGTTGCCGCGCTTCAGGCCTCCCTCGAAGCCCACGGCCTGCGCGTAACAGACCAAGGCAACCTCACAGGCCCCGCGAATCCCTGGCTGTCGCCCGTCAATGGCTACCGGCACCTCGCCGAGGTAGCCGCGTGGAACCGATCAGTTCATGAGGCCGTGCATTCAGCCTTGACCAGGAACGAGATGCCGATTTTGCTGGGCGGGGACCACTGC
The DNA here is from genome assembly GCA_023259235.1 of Polaromonas sp. Classification (GTDB taxonomy): domain Bacteria; phylum Pseudomonadota; class Gammaproteobacteria; order Burkholderiales; family Burkholderiaceae_C; genus Polaromonas. Next base: position 3,592 of record JAHFQQ010000292.1, read on the forward strand.
CTGGCCATTGGCTCAATCAGCGCCGCAGCTCGCCACTGCCGACAAACCGGTAATAAATTGCGTGTGCTGTGGCTCGATGCACATGCCGATTTCAATACCGAGGCACTTAGTCCAACCGGCAACACCCATGGCATGCCGCTGGCTGTGCTGTGTGGGTACGGTCCCGACGAGCTGACTGGCATAGGCGGCACTTGCCCTGCCATCGGGCCTTCGGTTGTTTGCCAGATCGGCATTCGCAGCCTCGATGAAGGCGAAAAACG
>JAHFQQ010000048.1 GCA_023259235.1 Polaromonas sp.
CCGGTCATATCCGGCAGGGGCTTTTTACATCTGGAATCGAAACCATGCGCCACTGCACCCATTTCGCCCGGCCACTGATTTTTGGCACGCTGCTCACCCTGTCAACAATCTCCGCGCAAGCCGCCCCGCTGTCTGCCAATGGCATGGCATTCCCCACGGCGCAAGCGACCGACGAAAGCCCGCAAGGTCGCAAGTACCGCGCCGGCATCCAGGCCCTGCTCCAAGGCAACCTGCCCAAGGCGAAGGCGGGTTTCGAAGCGGCACTGAAGATCGACCCCCGGTACGCACCCGCCCTGATCGGGCTTGCCGGCGTGGCGCAGGCCGAGCGCAAACCGGCCGAGACTGAGCAGTACCTGCAGCGCGCCGAGCATGCGGCTCCCAGATCGCCCGCGGTGTATCTGGCCTGGGGCAGGTATTTCATCGCCGGCAAGCAGTTCGACCGAGCCGAGCGGTCGCTGCTGAAAGCGCGCGAACTGGACCCGAAGGTGATGCCGCCCATGCTCGAACTTGGCGACCTCTACCTGCACTCGGGCCGGGTCGCGGAGGCACGCAAGATTTATGGTGAGGCAGTCGCGCTGGACGCCGCAAACAAGTTTGCCCAGTATGGTTTCGGCACCGCTGCGGCCGCAACCGGTCAACGCGAAGAAGCGCTGCGCGCCTTCGAGACAGCGGCCAAGCTGGCGCCCAAGGACCCAATGCCGCTGCGCGCAGCCGGCCTCCTCTACCTGGAGGCCGGTGCAGTCGACAAGGCACTCGACGCATTTGACAAAGCGCTGGCCCGCCAGCCAAAGTTTATGCCCTTGATGCTCGATCGCGCCGATGCGCTCGCACGCCAAAAACGCTGGAACGATGCCCTGGCACAGGTGGACCAGGCTGAAAAGCTGGCCCCGAACTCGGCTGTGGTCCAGCTGAAGATGGCTGACATATACCAGGGCGCCGCACGCTGGGACGAGGCCGAGGCCCGCTACCTTGAGGCCATCCGGCTTGAGCCGCGCAGCGCCATCGCCTTCAACAACCTCGCATGGATGACGGTCACGCGCCATGGCGACTCGAAGAAGGCCGTCGAATGGGCGCGCAGGGCAGTTGAGCTGTCACCAGGTTCTTCACCTTTTCACGACACTCTGGGCTGGGCACTGCGCGCCGCCGGCGACCTGCCTGGCGCGCAAGCGAGCCTGCAACAGGCCATCACGCTGGAGCCAAAGGTTGCTGCCTATCACTTTCAACTTGGCGTGGTACAGGGCGAGCTGAAACTGCCGGCTGCAGCACGCGCGTCCTTGCAACGCGCGCTGGAACTCGACCCGCAACTGCCGCAGGCCGACGAGGCTCGCCGCTTGCTCAAGTCGCTCAATTGAAGGTCGAGCGCCAGAGTACCGTGGGTGTTGGCAGAAGTGACACTACGACACGCGACATGAAAGCCGGGCTGGCGGCTTGAGCCAGACGGTTGACGCAGTTATTTCACGTGCCAGGACAGGCGCATCAGCGCAAGCGAGGGCGAGGGCTGGGCCACCGTGTCGTCAAACGGGTTGGCCGAAGTGCCGACCGCCTTGAGGATGCGTTGCACATAGGCCCGGGTTTCCTGATATGGCGGAACACCCAGGTAACGCTCGACCTTGCCTTCGCCCGCGTTATAGGCAGCGGCCACCAGCGCCACATTGCCCTCAAAATAGGCCAGCAACCAGCGCAGATAGGCCAGGCCGCCCCGGAGATTCTGGACCGGGTCATAGGGATTTTTCACGTTGAAGCGCACGCTGGTCTGCGGGATGAGTTGCATCAGCCCCTGGGCGTTTTTGGGTGACAGCGCCAGACTGTTGAAATTCGATTCCGCGGCAATGATTGCCAGCGCCAGTTGCGGCTCCACCCGGTACTGGGGTGCCATTTGCATCACCAGATCAAAAATTTTCCGCGGAGCAATCGCCTGATAATCCACGCTCGGCTGCGCGGTCTCAGCGGGCGGGTACGCAGCGGGTGGCGGTGCCGGATCGCGCATGCAGACAGGGACTTCAGCGTCGGGGTCACCCACCATTTTCAACATGCGCTGGGCGACTTCGAGGCCCTGCTCGGCGGCCAAATGGAAAAAGAACGCGGCCAACCGGTCGCTGCGTTCCACCCCGCGCCCGTTGGCGTACATCCATCCCAGGCTGTATTGCGCCTGCGCGTCGCCCAGGCGTGCGCCCTTGCAGTACAGAGTGGCGGCCAGAACCGGGTTGCGCGGCACGCCTTCGCCATGCTCGTAGGCGACGGCCTGCAGGCGCAGCCTGGTAATCAGGCTGCTGTCAGTGGCCCCATCGGTCATGGCGTCTTCCACCTGCGCCGCCATGGCAGAAAAGCAGGTCGCCACCAACACCAGCAGGATGGGTGAAAAACGCAGGCGCATGATTGCAGGCATCATCACTTTTCGCGTGTTTGTAAGGCTATAGCCTTGTCCAGTGTGGTGTGAACCGGAGAATATTAATTGGAGTTAGCCACGATCCGCTTAATTTCCCAAGTGGTACCAGACTGGTCCTGATGCTAACCAAGCACTAGTCATGCCAATAGAGAATAGGGAAGCCGAATACCCTTTAAACTCAATGAGTTGAATGTTTTCGGCGGTTCAGAACCCGTTCGTTTGAATGGCTTCGAGGCGATATTGTAAAAATGTTCGACACTCAAACGCTATTGGTCGGGTCTCTCAAAGAGCCAACCTGCATCGCCGCCAGACAAATCAACAAGCCAAACTCCAAAGACTATTCGCTGCACCAGCCACCGTTGCGGATGCCGAGCAGACGCTGACGGTCAACACCACGGCCGCAGCGGAAATGCGGCGCAGCTGGCAGGGGATGATGAGGGGGCGACCTAGTCATTCAGGTTCAGGTTATGCCGCACGCAGTGAGCCAAAAACCCCGCTGTTGTCCGCTGCAGTTGTTATGCCGCTCGTCATAGGCCAGATCGGCGGGCGGCGACAGGCATATCCTCCCCATTGTGGCTGGCGCACAGCATGGCGATCTGCGGGTCGCCGAAGCCGAAGTGCCGCAGGCCTTCCCGAGCCGGATGTTCGTTGCTGCGGCGGCTCTTATCGCAAGCCGTTTTTTATCAACACCTGGCAAGCGCCTGCGCGGCACAATCTGATGCCCGCGGAATGTAAGAATTAATTTCGTTACCTCTCTTGCATGCGTTGCAGACTTTTTGTGTCTTGCCGACGTAGCATTCGTTCTTTTTTCAAGGACGACTCATGGCAACACCGTTTTTTGGCAAGCGAGAAAATGAAACACTGTCCAATCCGAATCTGCGGCCGGCCGCGGCCGGCGCTTATGGGGCCGCGGGCGCATCGGGCACGTTGGCATCGACAGCCCAGACCGCTGGCGCGCAAAACGCTCCCAGGGCGGTGAGCGACGCGGCCACGACCACCAGCGGCGCAAAGGAGGGCGGCAGCAAGCTGACGGTCGGGCCCAACATCAAGCTCAAGGGCGTTGAGATCACCGATTGCGACACGCTGGTGGTGGAAGGCCTGGTCGAGGCCACCATGGATTCGCGTGTGATGCAGATCGCTGAGCAGGGCGCATTCAAGGGTTCGGCTGAAATCGACGTGGCGGAAATCCGTGGCGAATTCAAGGGCAACCTGACGGTGCGTCAGAAGCTGGTGATTTATTCAACCGGCAAAGTGACCGGCACCATCCGCTATGGCAAGCTGGTGGTTGAGGAAGGCGGCCAGCTCTCGGGGGAAATCCTCTTTGGCACGGCTGGCCCCGCCAAGCCAGCAAGCCTGGACAAACCCGGGTTGCAGGCGGTCTGAGGAGTCATCTGGCTTTCGGCGCGGGGCGGCGAAGCGGGCTCGCGCCAACGCAGCCTGAAGACTGGCGCTTTCAGCAGTGCTCCGCGCCAGCCCGGCAGCACTGCCATGCGCACGCCCTGCTCGCTCGTCTGGGAAAGATGTGCCATGGCCCCGCACGGAACGGCACAAAGAGTAACGAAAGGTGCGAGAGCCAATGGCCGGTGCGTCCCGAAGCCCGTTTCTGCCCAATCAGAAGCGCGGCAAATCCGGATGCGCCAACTGCCCGCCGCGCACCAGCTTTTTCCCGTACTCGACGCAGCGGTTCAGCGTGGGAATCACCTTGCCGGGATTGAGCAGCCCCTTGGGGTCAAAGGCGCGCTTGACGCCAAACATCTGCTCGTTCTCCTGCACGGAAAACTGCACGCACATGGAGTTGAGCTTTTCCACGCCAACGCCGTGCTCACCGGTAATGGTGCCGCCCATGGCCACGCTGGTTTCCAGAATTTCGGCGCCAAACGCCTCGGCGCGCTGCAACTGGCCGGGATCGTTGGCGTCAAACAGGATCAGCGGGTGCAGGTTGCCGTCGCCGGCGTGGAAGACATTGCAGCAGCGCAAGCTGTACTTTTTTTCCATTCCGGCAATGGCCAGCAAAATGTCGGCCAGACGCTTGCGCGGAATGGTGGAGTCCATGCACATGTAGTCGGGGCTGATGCGGCCCGAGGCCGGAAACGCATTTTTGCGGCCGCTCCAGAAACGCAGGCGTTCGGCTTCGTTCTGGCTCACCGCAATGGCGCTGGCGCCATGCAGGCGCAGCACCTCGCTCATGCGGCCGATTTCTTCCCCGACTTCTTCGGGCGTGCCGTCGCTCTCACACAGCAGGATTGCCGCGGCGCTCAGGTCGTAGCCGGCATGCACGAAGTCTTCCACCGCTGCCGTCATGGGCTTGTCCATCATCTCCAGCCCGGCCGGAATGATGCCCGCGGCAATCACCGCCGCCACGGCATCGCCGGCTTTGCGCAAATCGTCAAAGCTGGCCATGATGCAGCGCGCCAGCTGCGGCCTGGGCACCAGCCTGACGGTGACTTCCGTGGTGACCGCCAGCATGCCTTCGCTGCCAATGATGATGCTCAGCAAATCATAGCCCGCGGCATCCAGCGCATCACTGCCAAACTCGACTTCCTCACCCTCGATCGTGAAGCCTTTTACCTTCAGCACGTTGTGCACCGTGAGGCCGTATTTCAGGCAGTGCACGCCACCAGAATTTTCAGCCACGTTGCCGCCAATGGTGCAGGCAATCTGGCTCGATGGGTCGGGCGCGTAATACAGGCCGAAGGGCGCTGCCGCCTCGGAAATCGCCAGGTTGCGGACACCGCCTTGCACCACGGCGGTGCGGCTCACCGGGTCCAGCTTGAGGATTTTGTTGAATCTGGCCAGCGACAGCGTGACGCCCAGTTTGTGCGGCATGGCACCGCCCGAGAGGCCCGTGCCGGCGCCGCGCGCCACCACCGGAACGTCCAGCGCGTGGCAGGTCTTGAGCACGGCCTGCACCTCGGCATAAGTCTCAGGCAAGGCCACAGCCAACGGCCGCTCGCGGTAGGCCGTCAGCCCGTCACATTCGTAGGGCGTGGTGTCTTCGGCGTTCCACAGCACGGCATGCCTGGGCAACACGGCAGACAGCGCCTGCGCCACCTGCAACTGGCGTTCTGATCTTGTCTGTAAATCGTGCTTCGTCTGCGAAGGGGATGCGTTCATGATGTGTCCGGGTTTGAAGTCACACTGTAGAGCAAGCCGCCCGCGCCGGGTTGAAGAAATTTGCAGGCTTGCATGAAAAGCCGGATCAGCCGGCGCGCCGCCAGCGGTTCTATCGCCCGGCTGACCACGCCGGCCACCAAAATAGTAGTATCCGCCCATGATGCCCGATCAGCACCCTGCCCATGATGCCCGGCCGCAAGCCGATACCGCGCTGCCGCCTGACGACCCGTTGCGCGCAGCGCTGCACAATGAAGTCCATGCGCGGCCGTCGGCACGGCTGCGGTTGCCAGCGCTGATCATTTACGTCGCCGTACTCAACGAGGACGTGACGCGCGAGCAGGAATGCGCCCATTTACGCCGCCTGCCCGGTCAACAGCAATTGCCGCTGGAGAGCCTGCACGGCAACTTTCTGCGCCTGCGCTTTGAAGGCTACACCGTCACGTGGGAGCGGCATACCGAGTTCACCCGCTACTCGATCGTGCAGCCGCTGCCCGCCAGTGCGCTGCCGGGCGCTAGTGCACCCGAGTTATTGTCTGCCCTGGCGGTTGCTCCCGAATGGCTGCGCGGCATTTCCGGCCGTACGGTTGCAGCCATGCAACTCGCCCTGCTTGAAGAGGATCTGTCCGATGAGCGGGCGTTGATGGATCAGGCGCAGGCCTGGTTTGGCGGGCGCACCGTGGTGGCGTCCAGATTAGGCGATGAGCATTCCTGGGCGTTGACGGAATTTCGCATTGGCGCTGACGGCTTTGAGCGCATGCTGGTGATCGCCCCGCCCGGCACCACCGAAACGCGCGTCGGCCGCATTGCGCAGCGCCTGCTGGAACTCGAAACCTACCGCCTGATGGCGCTGCGCGGCCTGCCCGTGGCCAAACAGCTCGGCCCGATGCTGGCCGAGGCCGAGCACACCCTCGCCGACATCACGGCGCAACTCGAAAACAAGTCGGCCTCTGACCAGCAATTGCTGGACACGCTGGTGGCGCTGGCTGCGCACGTGGAGCGCGCCACGGCCGAGCATGTGTACCGCTTTTCGGCCACGCGCGCCTATGACACGCTGGTGGGCCAGCGCATTGCGGAACTGCGCGAAAAACCCATTGCCGGCACCCAGACCCTGGGCGTCTTCATGCAGCGCCGCCTGTCGCCCGCCATCGCCACGGTGGCAGCCACGGCGCAGCGCCTGGCTTCGCTGTCAGAGCGCGTGGCGCGCACCAGCGCACTGCTGCGCACGCGCGTGGACATCGTCACCGAGGCGCAAAACCAGCAACTGCTGGAAAAGCTCACGCGCGGGCAGGAACTGCAGTTGCGCCTGCAGTCCACCGTGGAGGGCCTGTCGATTGCCGCCATCTCGTACTACGTGGTGAGCTTGCTGCTGTATGTTGGCAAGGCGCTCAAGGGCGCGGGCCTGCCAATCAACCCGGAGATCATCGCGGGGGTGATGATTCCACTGGTGCTGTGGGGGGTGTGGCGCACCACCAGGCGCATTCACAAAAAGCTGGGCGCCAGGCCTTGAAGTCGCCGGGCGACAGGCGGCTACCCCAAACTCTTGCGCAGCCAGTCGGCAAACGCGGCGCATTCCCAACGGTCCATGGTGCCGGTGCGCCAGCACAGGTAATGGGAATGCGGGCTGGGCGTGTTGCGCCCGAACACGGCGTTGTTACCCAGGCGCACCAGTGAGCCGTTTTCCAGCCAGGGCGCGCCCAGCTTAAGGCGCACGAGGCCAATGCCCATGCCCGCGGCGGCGCAGTCGCACATCAAGCCGATGTCATTGAACTGGGAGCCCTCGTGCGGCTCGGGCCAGTCGAGCTGGTGGGCGGCAAACCAGGTGCGCCAGGGTTCGAGCGGAGAGCGCAGCAGGCTTTCACTTTCCAGATCTTCGGCAACCTCGAAAGGCCCGTGCTCGCGCACGAAGGCCGGCGACGCCAACGGCGTCACCTCGTCATCGATCAGGCAGACATGTTCCAGATCGGCATAGCGCCCGGTGCCAAAGCGCACGATCAGATCGGCATCTTCGGCCTGCACATCGAGCAGCGGAATTGACACCTGCAGCGTGAGGTCGATCTCGGGGTAGGCCTCGGTGAACTGGCGCAGGCGCGGAATCAGAATCGAGCGCGCGAAGGTCGGCGTGACCGCCAGCCTCAGCTTGCGTTTGCCGGGGGTGCTGCTTTGCCCTGCCGCGCCCGGAAATTTCTGCAGCGTGGCCAGACCCTCACGCACATGCGCCAGATACTCGCTTCCTTCGGTGGTCAGGGAGAAATCCGCGCGCCCGAACAGTTTGGTGCCGATGATCTGCTCAAGCTGCTTGACGCGGTGGCTGACCGCGCTGGGCGTGACGCAGAGTTCCTCGGCCGACTGCGTCACGCTGCGCAGCCGCGCCAGCGCTTCAAACGTCAACAGGCATTGAATCGGGGGGATTCGAGCACTCATTCAGTAGCGACTCCTATAGGAGCAGGCCAACGGCTGCAGCGCTGGGCCGCACCAAGCCAGCAGGGGCCGTGGAACCGGCTCCGCCGGGCCACAGGCGCAGCGTCCCCTCGGGGGGGCAGCGAACCACACGCAGTGGGGAGCGTGGGGGCCATGTTCACTTGAAAATCACGGTTTTATGGCCGTTCAGCAGCACGCGGTGCTCGCTATGCCATTTCACGGCGCGCGCCAGCACCTGGCTTTCGGTGTCACGGCCCATGCTGGTCAGGTCTTCCACGGTCTTGCCGTGATCGGCTCGGGCCACGTCCTGCTCGATGATCGGCCCTTCGTCCAGCTCGGCGGTCACGTAGTGCGCGGTCGCGCCAATCAGCTTCACGCCGCGATCATGCGCCTGGTAGTACGGCCTGGCGCCCTTGAAGCTGGGCAAAAATGAATGGTGAATGTTGATGGCGCGGCCCGCCAGCCTCTTGCACATATCATTGGAGAGAACCTGCATGTAGCGCGCCAGCACCACCAGTTCCGCGCCCTCGGACTCGATAATTTCCAGTTGCCTGGCCTCGACCTGGGCCCTGGTCGCCGCGGTGACCGGCAAGTGGTGAAAAGGGATGTTGTAACTTGCCGCGAGCTGATAGAACGCGCGGTGGTTGGACACAATGGCGCGGATGTCCAGCGGCAGCAGGCCCGACTTGCAGCGAAACAGCAAGTCGTTCAGGCAATGGCCTTCCTTGCTGACCATGATCACCGCGCGCATGGCTTGCGTGGTGGCGTGCAGCTTCCAGTCCATCTGGAAGGGCTGCGCAAAAACCGCGAGCTGGCCCGACAGCGCTTCGTGGGTCAGTTGGCCGCAGACGAACTGCACGCGCATGAAAAACAGGCCTGTGTCCGGGTCGTTGTATTGCGCGGCTTCCTCAATGTTGCCGCCATGCTCGAACAAAAAACCGGATACGGCATGAACAATGCCCCGGCGGTCCGGGCAGGACAGGGTCAGGATATAAGCGTGCGTCATAAGCCATGAATTGTCGCAGGTGGCACCCGCCCGCGCCCGTCCCTCATTGAACGGCCGATGCGGTCCGGCCGCAAGGGTGCCAGAATGCATGGGTGCGGGACAGTTCAACCCGGATCGGCCCATTGGCACCCATTCCCACCCAGGAGATCGACATGGCTTACCAGAATTTCAACATGGAGCACCAGTGGCTCCCCTTCACCCCCAACCGCAGTTTCAAAAAAGACCCGCGCATTTTTGTGGCGGCCGACGGCATGTACTTCACCACGCACGACGGCAAGCAGGTGATCGACGGCATTTCCAGCCTGTGGTGCGTCGGGGCCGGGCACAACCGCAAACCGATCAATGAAGCCATCAAGAAGCAGCTCGACACACTGGACTACGCCACCGCGTTTCAGGCCAGCAACGACCAGGCTTTCAAGGCCTCTGAAATAATTGCCGCCATGGCCCCCGGCGACCTGAACAAGGTGCTGTTCTGCAATTCCGGCTCCGAGGCGGCCGACACCTCGCTGAAAGTGGCGCTGGCCTATCACCGCGCCCGCGGCGAAGGCCACCGAAACGTCTTCATTGGCCGCGAGAAGGGCTACCACGGCGTCGGTTTTGGCGGCATGAGCGTGGGCGGCATTGCGGCCAACCGCAAGGTCTTTGGGGCGGCCTTGCTGCCGCGGGTGGACCATCTGCGCTTTATCCACGACCCCGTGAATCACGCCTATATCCATGGCGCCGAGCCGGTCTGGCAAGAAGACATTTTGCTGGAGCTGGAACAGCGGATTTTGCCGCTGCACGATGCGGGCAACGTCGCCGCCATTATTGTGGAGCCGGTGGCGGGCAGCGCCGGCTGGTATTTGCCGCCCAAGGGCTACCTGAAGCGTTTAAGGGAGATTTGCGACAAGCACGGCATCCTGCTGATTTTTGATGAAGTCATCACGGGGTTTGGCCGCCTGGGCGCCAACTTTGCCGCCGACTATTACGGCGTGGTGCCCGACATGCTCAATTTCGCAAAATGCGTGACCAACGGCATCATCCCGCTGGGCGGCGTGATCTGCTCGGACCGGATTTACGACGCCATGATGAAGGCCAATGCCAGCAGCCCGGAGTACGCCGTGGAGTTTTTCCATGGCTACACCTATTCGGGCCATCCGGTGGCGTGCGCTGCGGCCATTGCCACGCTCGAACTGTACAAGCAGGAAAACCTGTTTGAACGCGCGGGCCAGATGGGCAAGGTGCTCGGCGACGCCATGCACGGCAACCTGAAGGGCCTGCCCAATGTGATCGGCATTCGCAGCCTGGGGCTGGCGGGCGCGGTTGAGTTGTCGTCGGTTGCCGGCGCGCCGGGCAAGCGGGCCTACGACATTTTCATGGACTGCTTCCACCATGGCGTACTGGTGCGGCCAGCCGGTGAAAACCTGGTGGTCTGCCCGCCCTACATTGTCGAGAAGGAACAGATCGAGCGCATCGTCAACGTGCTGGCCGACGCGATCCGCAAAAACGCCTGAGCGTATCGGCAGCAGCCATCCTGAATACCTGGTTTGCTATCTTTTAATGAGCTTATCACGCCCATGTCCATTGGGCTATGGCCTGATTTCTCTCACGATCTGCCTGCGCTGAATCAATGCTGATCCGGCATCGGAGCCGGTGCGAATTGTTTGCGCAAGCCGGCGCAGTTGTCCACCTCCGGCTCAGCGGGCGTCGGCCAGACGCTGTCAAAGGCATCGGCGGCTTCGTTTTCCGAGGCATCGCCCGCGCGCAGATGAACCGCCCTGGCCTTGACATCCGATGGCAAGTGTTGCGGCACACCCAGGTTGCGGTCGGCATGACCCGCGCCGGTCAGCAATACCACCACCTTGCCGGGCAGCACCGCCTGGCTCAGCATGTTGGCCATGGTGATGTCCTTGGCAATCTGGATGCGCGTCATGGGCGTGATCTGGCTCTCGGGAAGCAGGTTGCAATGGCCAATGCGGATTCGTTGCTGCTGCGCCTTGAGCGCCGGGCCCGACAGCAGTATGTCAAGCTTGCGGTCGGCCATGCTGCCAGCCATTTGCGGGCGCGGCAAGTTGGCGCCCACTACCGGCACGCCTGCGCGCACCGCTGTCATTACGGCTGGCCCATAAGCCTTCCAGGGCCAGCCCTTGTCGTCCCACTTCAATGCCTGGCGGGCTTGCAGTTCGGTCGCGCTCGGTTTGAGTGCCGCGGTGCTCACTCCTGCATCGGCCATTTCCAGCGCCAGCGCAGCCAGCAGGCCACGCGCCGCGAGAAGCGCAACGACCTGCTGCTCGATCTGCTGGTGCGCCGCGGCGGTATGCTCTTCGCCGAGGAGCAGCGCGTCGGCGGGCAGCACGGCATCGAGCCTGGCAGCCGTTGTTGCGGCGGCAGCACCCCCGCCCGGAGACTCGATGATGGGCGCTTCAGGCCGGCTGGCGCAGCCGGCCGACAACGCCGCCATTGCGCCCCACAGCAGAAAGCCCGGGACGCGCGCCGCAAACGGACGCGCAAGCATGCGCGTCAATGCAGCGAGATCGGCGTATGGGCCAAGCCGCTGTAGCCTTCCAGGGTGTCTTCGACTTCTTTCTGGGTCGGTGTTTTCTGCGCCCAGGCGCTCAGGCGCTGCTGGAACATTTCCGCCCACGAGCCATCGAGGTACACCTCCTTGCCGGAGCGCTTGTCAACGATTTCAAACCCGTGGCGCGCCAGCTCCGGGATGGCCGGGGCGGGCGCGGAATCCTCAGGCGCATTGGCGAGAATCTGCACCACCACGAAAGTGTCCGAGTCGTAAAGCATTTGCATGGTCGTATCCTTTTCTCCCAGATAGCAACGATAGTGCCAAGTTCAAGGGAATGCCTCGAACCGGCGGATAAATTTGCCGGTGTGGTGCCAAAGCGCCACACCATTGCCTGCTGGCGAGCGTCCTGGACCGCTGCGCGGGGCGCTCAGGAGGGCGTCACGGCGCTGAGCCGCTGGTCAATAAAGTCGCCGTTTTGCTGGGTGATTCTGGTGCGCACGGGCAGGTAGCCCAGTGCGGGCGCGTACCAGAGCTCGATTTTCTGGTCGAACTCGCGCCGGGGCTGGCGCGCGAGCTTGAGCGTGCTCACCTCACCATAGGGCAGATTGAGCTTTTCCCCGGCTTCCACCGCAAAAGTCCAGGTATCGGCATCACGCGGCCCCACGGTATAGATCGAAATCGTCGTACCCGGCGGAAATTTTGCCGGATTGCCTGCCAGCATGCCGCCGAGCTGCAAGAAAACACTCATCCGGTCCTGCGCACCGCTGACCCACGGGACCGAGGGTGTGTTGGCGCTAAACAAAATCCGGCCTTTTTCAGGCTCGAAATGAGCCGCGACTTCGGTTCTGGACTTGTCGGAAAAGCGGATCGGTGCCAAGCCGTCCGCGCCGATTTGGCCGCTGCTGGCCATGCTGCGCGAACCCAGAAGCATTGCGCTGACGGTCAGGCTGGCGTCGTAGCTACCGCCGGCGTTGTTCCAGACCAGTTCCGCATTGGCATAGTAGGTCAGCCCCTTGGCCCGGCCAGTCATTTTGTATTCCAGCCGTGCGCTTGGGGGCAGCGCCATGGCTGCGGGCGGGTGCAGGCTGGGGCCGATGGGTGGCGCCGCAGCGGCGGCACTGGCGGCACTGGCGGCACTGGCAGCGGAGGCCGCGGCCATGGCCGGGGCAGCAGCGGCCGCGACTGGGGGCTCGACCATTTCGGCCATGACGGCAGGCGCGCTGGCCGGGGCGTCGGGGGCGCTGGCGGTGACTGGTTCAGAATTTTTAGTCGCTATTGAATCAATAGCTGATTGCGCAGGCTCTGCCTGGGCTGGAGCCACTTTTTCCTTAACAATTTTTCTGGGAACGGGTTTGCTGGCAGGCTTGGCAATGGGCACAGTCCTGGCAACGGCCACAGGCGCTGTGACTTCAGCCGGTGGCGGCGGCGCGATGCTGCGCGTCACGAACACCCGGGTGCGTTGTGAAGACGGTCCCGGCACCGGGCCGAACTGGCTGGGCGCAGTTCGCAAAACCAGTGCATGCGCGGCCAGCACCAGCGCGGTCAACAGGCCCATCGCGCTCCAGCCAGGCACGCCGGGCACGCCAAGCACGCCGCGCGCAAGGCCGGAATGTGGTGCCGCCGCTGTGCTCATTGGCTGAAGAGTCCCGGATGACGAAAAAGTTGCCGCGAAGCAGCGCCGCCGTGCGCCACGCCACGGCCTGGCGCGGCGGTCTCCCGCACCGCTTCATGGCACATCGACAAGCAGGAATGCGGCGCACTAAAATTTGGCATGGACCCGAACGAAAGCGGCCCCGCCTGAATCGTGACGCGGCAGCCGCAATGCGCGCCCAGCGCACAATCGGCCTCCATCAACAGCCACCAAGCAGGACACGGATGAAACTTGCCACTTACAAAGACTCCTCACGCGACGGCCAGCTCGTTGTGGTGTCGCGCGATCTTGCCATGGCGCATTATGCGACCGGCATCGCCAACAAATTGCAGCAGGTGCTGGACGACTGGAACTTCATGTCGCCGCAATTGCAGGATTTGTATGAAGCCCTCAATGGCGGCAAGGCGCGCCATGCCTTCCCGTTTGAGCCGGCCCGCTGCATGGCCCCGCTGCCGCGTGCTTACCAGTGGGCGGACGGCTCGGCCTTCATCAACCATGTGGAACTGGTGCGCAAGGCGCGAAACGCCGAGGTGCCCGCTTCCTTTTACACCGACCCGCTGATGTACCAGGGCGGCAGCGACGATTTCCTGGGTCCATGCGACGACGTGGTGGTCGCCAGCGAAGCCTTCGGCATCGACTTCGAGGCTGAAGTCGCCGTGATCACGGCCGATGTGTCCATGGGCGCGAGCCCGGCGCAGGCGCTCGATGGCGTGCGCCTGTTGCTGCTGGCCAATGATGTCTCGCTGCGCAACCTGATCCCCGACGAACTGGCCAAGGGCTTTGGCTTTGTCCAGAGCAAGCCCGCCACAGCCTTCAGCCCGGTCGCGGTCACGCCCGACGAAGTGGGCGACGCCTGGCGCAAGGGGCGCTTGCACCTGACGCTGCAAAGCAGCTGGAACGGCCGCAAGGTCGGCATGTGCGAGGCCGGTCCCGAAATGACTTTTGATTTTGGCCAACTGATTGCCCATATCTGCAAAACCCGCAACGTGCGGGCCGGCAGCATTGTCGGCTCGGGCACCGTGAGCAACAAGGACTGGAGCCACGGCTACAGTTGCATCGCCGAAAAACGCGCGATCGAAACCATCGAGGACGGCCAGCCGAAAACGCAATTCATGAAGTTTGGCGACACCATCCGCATCGAAGCCAACGGCAGGGACGGGCTCTCGGTGTTCGGCGCAATTGACCAGAAGATCGCCGCCGCCCCGGCAGCGGTGCACGCAGCCTAGGCAGCGCTGCCGGTCTGCGTCACAAAAAGCCGGATTCCGCGCAGCAGCATCTCGACCGAAATCGCCACCAGAATCAGGCCCATCAGCCGCTCAAAGGCCATCATCACACGGTTGCCGGCGAGCCGCTGAATCCGCTCCGACAGCACCAGCACCACTGCGCAGACGGCCATGGTGACGCACAGCGCGGCGACCCACTCCATCCGCCGGGCCGGTGCCTGCGAAACCAGCAGCATCACCGTGGCCAGCGCCGACGGACCCGCCAGCGCCGGAATGGCCAGCGGCACGATCAGCGGCTCGCCCTCGAGCGGCGCGGCATCGGCTTGCGCCGGCGGAAAAATCATGCGCAGCGCGATCAGGAACATCACCACCGCGCCGGCAATCTGCAGCGACAGCTCGCTCAGATTCATCAGGCGCAAGAAGCCGTCACCGACAAACATGAAGGCGAGCAGCAGCAAGAACGCGATCAGCACCTCGCGCAGGATGACCCGCATGCGCCGTTCGGCGGCCACGCCGCGCAAGGCGTTGACGAAGATCGGGATGTTGCCGATCGGGTCGGTGATCAGCAGCAGCAGGACAGTGGCCGAAGCAAAGGTGTAAGCCATGGCGTCAAACCGTTCGATGTGGCCAACCGGTGCCGGAAAAGCGCGCCGCCATGTCAGGCGGCATACAGGGAGTCAAGCGACTTGAAACCCTTGATCTCGATCGGGTTGCCGGACGGATCGCAAAAAAACATCGTCCACTGCTCGCCTGGCTGGCCTTCGAAGCGGGCTTGCGGCTCCAGCACAAACGTGATGTTCGCCGCCTTGAGCCGCAGCGCCATGGCCTGCCAGTCGGGCAGCGCCAGCACCAGCCCGAAGTGCGGCATCGGCACCCGGTGGTCACCCAACTGGCCGGTGTATTCCACCCTGAACGGCTCGCCCAGATGCAGCGACAACTGATGCCCAAAAAAAATCAA
>JAHFQQ010000049.1 GCA_023259235.1 Polaromonas sp.
CGCCTGCTGTGGCCGCTGGCCATCTTTCTGGTGCTGTCAATGTTTCTGGCGCGGGGCTTGATGCTCGACCCGCGCGAAGTTCCATCTCCGCTGATTGGAAAGCCCGCCCCTGCGTTTGCGGCGCCAACCCTGGCGGTACCGGACCGGGTGCTGCGCAAGGAAGACATGCTCGGCAAGGTGTGGATGCTCAACGTTTTTGCATCCTGGTGCGTCTCGTGCCGAGAAGAGCATCCGGTACTAGTGGCGTATGCGCGCGCTGGCGGTGTGCCCGTGTATGGCCTGAACTACAAGGACAAGCGCGACGACGGCCTGCGCTGGCTCAAGCAGCTCGGCAACCCGTACACCGATATCCTGTTTGATGCCGATGGCCGCATCGGTATCGACTTCGGTGTCTATGGAGTACCCGAGACCTTCATCATCGACCGCACGGGCGTGATTCGCTACAAGCAGATCGGCCCGATCACGCCGGATGTGCTGCGCGAGAAAATTGAACCCTTGCTCAAAGAACTCAATGCTTGAACGAACACTGCGGCGTGCATTGCTGTGCATCTGTCTCGCGCTGACTGTGGGCGCGCCACAGGCCCGAGAGGCAGAGTCTGCATCGGCAAACCCGGAACTCGAAGCGCGCATGATGGCGGTGGCAAGTGGATTGCGCTGTCTGGTGTGCCAGAACCAGACCATTGCTGATTCACACGCTGATCTGGCGGTGGACTTGCGCCAACAGATCCGCGAGATGCTGGCGCGCGGTCAAAACGAGCGCCAGATCCTCGACTACATGACACAGCGCTACGGCGACTTTGTGCTCTATCGCCCACCTTTCAAGGCCATCACCGCGTTGCTCTGGATTGGCCCCGCCGCGTTGCTTGTGCTGGCGCTGGGAGGGCTCGTTGTTGTGCTGCGCCGACGCCAGCGGCTGGGTGACGAGGCGTTTGATCCCGACACCGACAACCAAGAGAACTCCAGCAATGTCCCGAATCGATGAACTCAAACAGCAGATTGCCCAGCTTGACGAACTCAAGAGCAGCGGTGTATTGACCACGCAAGCAGCGCATGATGCACGTGAACGTCTCCAGAAAGAGCTTCTGGCAGCCGTCATCGAGCCTTCGGGAACGGCAGCGCGGATTGATGGCCCGGTCCGGCAACCCCGGCCGTCGGGCAAATTATTGCTGGGCATCGCCGTCTTCATCCTGGTGTTCGCTGCGGGCGGCTATGCCTGGCTCGGCAATCCGGCAGGCTTGTCGGCCGACTCGACTGTAGCTGGAACAGACAGCGCGGACAGTTCGCCGCACGCGACGGATCCCGCACAGATTGAGGCAATGATTGATCGCCTGGCTCAGCGCCTGAAGACCACCCCCGACGACGCTGAAGGCTGGGCAATACTGGGCCGCTCATACAGCAAACTGGGTCGGTATGCTGAGGCTTTGCAGGCGTACAAGAAAGTGATCGAACTCAGGCCACAGGACGCTCAGGTTTATGCCTACATAGCCGATGCCATCGCCACCGACAACGGCAACCGCCTTGACGGCGAGCCAGAGAAGTTGATAGCCAAGGCCTTAACGCTGGATCCCGACAACGTCAAGGCCTTGGATCTGTCTGGCACGATAGCCTTCGATCGCGGCGACGCGGCTACCGCAACCAGACAATGGGAGCACGCCTTGCGCGGCGTGGAGCCGGGTAGCGCAACGGCAACCCAGTTGGAAGGCGCGCTGAAAGAAGCGCACCAACTCGCCGGTCTGCCGCCGCAACCGGCGGCAAGTGCAGCCGTGGCTGGCATCGGCAAAACAATCCAGGGCCGCGTCACGCTATCCGACAAAATAAAGGCCCTGGCCTCGCCCGAAGACACGGTCTTCATTTTTGCACGGTCCGCCGGAGGCAAGGCGCCGCTGGCAGTTTTGCGCAAGCAGGTGAAAGACCTGCCATTTGATTTCACGCTTGACGACAGCCTGGCGATGAACCCGGCCATGAGCCTTTCCACCGCTCACGAGGTACAAGTCGGTGCGCGCATCAGCAAGAGTGGCAATCCGATGCCGCAGCCTGGTGATTTGCAGGGACTGACCGCCACTGTTGCGGTAGGTGCGAAAGGCCTCAAGCTGGAGATCAGTGAAGCAATCCGTTGAATCTTTGTAGACGCCCGGTGTAGACCATCGTCGCCGGGTCGATTGGTTTATTGACGTACGGCAGTGTCCGGTTGCCAACACGTAGGCAGCAATTCGTCAATAACGGTTGTTGGGATGCATGGGCAGCTTTCAATCTCGCAGTCTCAGTTGGGTTTTGTTCGACCATCTCCCCGCGCTCCCCTCAACTCGCCCTGCACCATCCAAAGGTTGGACAGCGCAAGCAGCATGAAGTGCTGAGCCCTGTTTTTTTAAGCCACGATGACGCACCCGCGCAAATCCAGACTGACGCCGAGCACTCGAGCCGGCTGGGACACCTTGGCCCGAATGCCAGCTCCACCATACGACCCGACAAAGGCCGCTAACGACATACAGTTAGCGTTCTTTTTCTTTTGAAAGTCAAACGCCTACGCCTGAGCGGGCGGCCGCTGGCTGAAGCTGCGGCAGGCAATCAAGACGCTGAATAAGGCGCATGGGCAGCGGGACTGGCTGGCCCTGTAGGCGCGGAGAGCTGCGGTCTTTGGGCCGTCCAGTTGTTCTGGCTCCGCATCAAATTTGACTTTTGGTCTAGACGGGCTACGATTAAGCTGGAAATTGTCCAACTTTAAATGAGGAGCCAGCCATGCACTCTATTCATCTGCACAAAATGCATGTGCCGAAAGGGCCTAATTTGTGGCTAACGGCAATCAGCGCGGTGTACATCTTTTCTGTTTCTTTGGGGTTATTTCTGATCTTCTCGCTTTGGGGCGGGAGCGAATTCAGCGATAGCATGGGTGGTAGCGCAGGCTTTTGGTTTTTGATCGGTGGCTTGGTTGTAGCCGCGGGGTTGGCCATCGTTGAGAAGCAAAAGAGTTAAATCAAAAGACTCATTTCGTTTATGCGGAACACCGTTTCGACGGCGTATACCGCCGCGCCGACTGTCGTAACCATTGCCACCAGTCACGTTCATCGGAATCTCCGGTCACGTTGGACCGGAATACTCAAGTTGAGAAAGATCGTCAGGAATCCGGGGCAATTCCCCAATGGTCAGGCGGCCACCTTCACGAAAGACTGGTGTATGCCGCCGCGCACCTGGAGAGAAGCATCCACCTAATTTGCGATGATCTTTGGCGAGTATTTCACAAATTGAGTTCACTGAACTCGTGGAACTTCCGGGCCTGGTCACATAAAGATCCGGATTGCCACTTAGGGTTGCTGCGTGCGGCATCATCGTGCGTCGCGGCCAACCTGAAGCCATTGGCTTTCGTAAACCAAAAAAAACCTCACTCAGCTCGGCTGAATGAGGCTCGTCAAGCCCGAGGAACACGCCCCTCCGGCCCGCAAATCCATGTTATCTACTCATCTGGATCTACGTATTCCTTGGGCAAATGGTGGGCAATACCCTTGTGGCAATCAATACAGGTCTTGCCTTCTTCCTTCGCCTTCATGTGCTTTTTGTAAGGTGTCTGCTTTTGCAATTCCGAACTCATCGCGTCGAAATTATGGCAATTGCGGCATTCACGCGAGCCAGTTGCTTTCATGCGTGCCCACTCATCCGTTGCGAGTCTCATCCGATTGGCCTCGAACTTCTCCTTGGTGTCGACGACCCCGGTGATCTTGCCCCACACCTCAAGGCTGGCCTGAGCCTTGCGGATCATTTTGTGGGTCCAGTCCCTGGGCACATGGCAGTCCGAGCAAATTGCGCGCACGCCGGTTCGGTTGCTGTAGTGAATGGTTTCCTTGTATTCCTGATAAACGTTATCCCGCATTTCGTGGCAGGTCGTACAAAATTCCAGCGTATTGGTCATTTCCAGGCCGGTGTTGAATGCACCCCAGAATAAAATACCAAAAATGAAGGAGATCGAAGTTAGCGCCAGGATCGAGTACTTCGCACTCGGCCTTTTCAGCATTGTCCAGAAACGCCTTAAGGCGCCAGGACTGTCAATATTTGCCATTGCGTGAGAATCCTTGACTCAAGTGATATGAATTCGGCGCCACAGCTGGCCCCGAAGCTATGCGATTGCTAGTTCGCTCTTATCCGCGATTTAGAAATTGCGGATATACGACACCATGATGACGTTGATGGAATACGTTCCCGGTTGCTCGTTTGTCGGCAAGTACCCCGTCCCTGTGTATCCGTATTGAAGTGCGTTGAAGTAATAATCGTTGCTATTGAGTTTCTGGTATAGATATCCCACAGCAACCTTGCTTACCTTGTCAAGCTTGTAAGTCCCGGTGAGCTTCAACTGCGTCGTCTGGTTCTTGATATCTGGCGTAGTGCCACAAGTCAGGCTGGTTGTAGCGCTACAGGTAGCAAGATAGGGTACCTGGGTCGAATAATAGGTCTTGCCCACCGAATAGCTCAAGTCACCGGTGAGCTCAAGTTTTCCGGCCATCAGCCCCTTTTGCGTAAAGGAGAGACCGACGGTGCTGTCCTCATCCTTCAACTGGTTGGTAAAGAGGTTGGTCGACACCGTGAGGGGAAGACGCGCGCCCCCAGACAGCATGTCCCGCTGTCTGTTTTGCGCAGTTACATAGGCCGACACAACGCCATTTTCAGAATAGCTGTAGGTGGCATCCAGATTTGCGCTCCAGGACTTGCCTTTTTGCACACCCAGCGGCGAGTCGTCATATTTGTCATCGACGTAGCGGCCATTCAGTCCCAGGCTCCACTTGTCGTTCGCCTGCCAGTTGACACCTGCCTTCACCATCTGCTCTTTGCGCGAGGCATCAAAGAACGCACGGTATCCGAGATTCTCGTAACCCTCTGTGATGGCCTGCATGGGATTGTAGAAAGTAGCGTTGACATCCGCTTTGCGATCCGCGTAACTATAGCCAGCATTGAAATTGACCGCCTCGCCCGCCTTCAGCTTGTAGTTGGCGACCAGCTTGTTTTCGGTGCTTTCAGGAATCTGAACGCAGGAGCTTGATACGTAGGCTGCGAGTGAGCCCTGCGCCGAGTTAGCCAGGGCATTGTTGCACCAGCGCTTGACGGCTTCGTACTCGTAGCCCAAATGCAAGCGATTGTTCTGGCTGATGCGGTAATCCCCGGCCACTTCCGCTTGGGTTTTCCGGTTGCTCATCGGCGTGTTCACCGACGTCGCCGCTCCACCACCGAGATCGTAGAAGTTATAGACGCTTGAGGCCGTCTGGTTGTCGCGTTCGTTATATTTCAGGCCAGCAGTCAGCGCCAGGTCGCGGTTGGTTTGATTGGTCAGCTTCAAATCGGCGTGGGTGGTCACGACTTTTGCATCGAGCGAACCCTGCGGCAGCCCGCCTGGCTGCATCATGGCAAACGCATAGCTTTCGTTCTGCGTATTGCGGCCGTACGAAACACCCCCCACCAGCTTCGTGGTTGGCGAAAGGTTGTAGCCACCATTGAAATTCAGCTGGTGAAAATCGTTGCTGGGTGCGGTGCTAAGTGTGTCAATCGGGAACAAGGTGCCTGCACCGGAACCATTAAGCGGTGTCGTTGCGGTTCCAGAGACGAACATGTTCGGAAAGTTCAGGCCGTTATAACCGTCACGGAAGAATGAACCGTAGTAGCCGACATTGAAGAAACCCCGCTCACCTTTCCAATCGACAGCCAGATTAAAGGTGTCGGTGGTGTAGTTGGTGGGATTCATCAACATGATGGTCTTTTCAGCACCATATGAATAAGTGCCGAACTTCGTTGTTGCAAAATCGGTACCTGGAGAAACAAGCTTGGCGCCGCTTTGGTCCAGCCGGTTGTAATCGAATTTAATACCCCATTGCCGGTCGAAGTTATACCCCGCGGTAAAGCTGGTATTTTTTCGATCCGTATGCACATCTGTCGTCTGGAAGTTCGCGAGCTGTGCGGGCGTCAGAATTTGCGTGCCGCCTTTGAACGTGCCAGGGGCAACGTAGCCGGTATTGATCACGCCAAAATTCGAAGGCAACGTGAAGATGTTGCCCCCCATCGGCCCAAGCAGCGGCGTTTGGTACGTGTCCGAGATGTTGTGGCGCAGCTCATCGTAACCAATGCCCAGGTTCCATTTCCCCTGGTTGCTGAAGGTTGCACCAAGATCGCGGGACGTGGTGCCCAGATCATTTCCCTTGAACTCCCAGCGAGTAACGCCGCCTTCCTGTTTGTAGGCATCCCCACCGCGTACGCTGAAGTTGCCAATCAGGTTGGCGCCTGATTTGTTCAGGCCGTTGTATTCGCCAAATTTGGCCGAGCTGTCAGACGTATTGCTCACGCCGATTTCGACGGAATTTGTCGGTTGTGTCAAGGCTGTGACATCATCATCCGCGGCAAAAGCAAGCGCCGGGATCGCAAACATGGCAACCAGCGCGCCTTGCACCGCCAAGGTCAGCGCACTGACAGCAAAACGTTCACTATTTGTTTTCATAATAAATATCCTTTACCCTGAGGTTAGCGATGCAGCAAGCTGCCGGATGGGGAGTTCGATCCATGCACCATGACATGGCAATTCATGCAGCTGCGAGCGGCGTAGCCCGGACTAACCGGCTTGCCGGCGGCACCCGTCAGACCGCCTTGAATGCCTGCAACATTGCCGGCGGCCGGGGTCGCGCTTTGATGCGGACCGTTGTGGCACTCTTCACACAGGAACGGTGGGCGCGATTTCAGCAGCGGGGTGATGTTGGAACCGTGCGGGGTATGGCAATTGGTGCAGTCCTCGGTCGCTGGCTGATGCTCCCACAGGAAGGGGCCGCGTTTTTCAGCGTGGCAGGTGTAGCAGGTTTCAGTGACCGTGTTCTTTTTCAGCAATTTGGGACCGGTTGAGCCATGGGGATTGTGGCAATCGGAGCAGACAACCTTACCCTCACCGATGGGGTGGTGAGAAATCTTCTTGCTATCCGCGCGCTGTTCCTTGTGGCAGGCAAAACAGACCTCCGTCTGCGTCCTTTTGCTCAAGACCTTATCGACAGGCTGGTGAACTTTATGGCAATCGTTGCATGCAAGACCATTATTTTGGTGCTGGCTGCCTTCCCACAGGTTGCGCATGCCACCCTTGTGGCAGGTCAGGCATTGACCGGCACGCTCCTTCTCGTCAGTGACGGCATAAGCGCCTTTCTTGAAGACGACATCCGGTGCCGGACGGCCTTTGCCGCTTGTATTCCCCTTCAGGTGATTTTCACTGGCACCATGGCAAGTTTGGCATGTCGGAGTGCGGGCATCACCCCTGACACCGTGCTTGGTCTGGTAGATCGACAAAATCGGTGTCGTCTCGCTTTCATCGTGACACTTGGTGCAAAGCGCATCTTTTTTGAGCCCTTCCTGCGCTTGGGCAGCTGCCGCTGAATTTCCTCCGAGATCAGGAAGATCGTTTTGCGCGGCACCAACTGCTGCAGCCATGGAGAGACCGCCCATCAGGACGAAGGCAGTCAATAACTTTCGGATACTTTTCATTTATTTCCCCAGCTTGGTTTATTCGGGCCTGATGATTGGTTGTCTACTGCGCCAAGACCCATTGAACGAGGTTTTTGATCTGTGCCATGTCTTTTGGCGGGGATGTCTTCACGATCTTGTGTTCTTCCTCGTGGCCATCAGGGAACTTGGCCTTTTCGCCTGAGGTAATGTGTTCAATGAGCCGCGCCTCGGCGTTGGGCTTGCCCTTGTACTTCTCGGCAACCTTGTGGTAGGCAGGACCATCTTTGTCCTTGGTAACGGAGTGGCACTTCAGGCAGTTGTTGGCCCTGGCCAGCTGCAGGGCAGCCTCCGCATCAACCGCTTGCGCGTTTGTGGTGGCCAGCATCAGGCTGGCACCCGTTGCAGCGATAGCCAAAATGGTACGAATTGAGTAAGTCATGTTGTTCACCTTGTCGTCGTTTCCAGAAAACCTCTCGGCAGGTGAAAGCCTGCCAAGAACTAGGGTGAATTTTGATCTTTGGGTCGATCAATGGATATAGGAACTTGATGAAAACCCGCATAGGAATCTTCCTATGACAGATCAGGGAACGCCTATTCGCCGGTGGTCAAGTCGAGCAGCTTGTGTTCGATTGCGTAGCGCACCAGATCGACCTGTGTCGCCATGTTCATCTTGCTCAGGATGTGCGATTTGTGGGTGCTGACGGTTTTGATGCTCAGGGAGAATTCTTCGGCGATGGCGGTCAGGCTGATGCCGCGCACAATGCGGCTGAAGACTTCGAACTCACGATTCGAGAGCAGGGTATGCAGTTCGTTCTGCGTGTTCGGTGATACGTCCAGGGCAAGCAATTCTGCCAGCTTGCTACTGACAAACATGCCTCCGGCCACCAATTTGCGCATGGCTGGCAACAACAATTCGCTATCGCCATCTTTGGAGAGATAACCTGATGCGCCAGCGCGAATTGCACGCACGGCATATTGTTCTTCCTGATACATGCTGAAAATCAGGATTGGAAGTCTCGGCCGCTCATTCTTGATCAGCTTGATAAGTTCAAGGCCATTTCGCCCGGGCATGGAGAGGTCGAGCACTACAAGACCCCAGTCGCGCTCGCGCACGCGCTCCAGGGCGGCGTTGCCGTTGCCGGCCTCGCCAGCCACCACCAGATCGTCGGTGTCCGAGAGGATTTTTCTAAGCCCTTCTCTGATGATTGCGTGGTCATCGACCACCAGCACTTCGAACTTCATGCTTCGTCTCCGGCAGCCGAGGCTGCAGGACGCGGCACGGTGACCTCGATGGTAGTGCCAACGCCGGCGCCGCTGACGATGCTGAATTTTCCGCCAATTGAGTTGACCCGCTCACGCATGCTCACAAGTCCAATGCCGCCGCGTCCTGCATTGTCCGAAATGCCCTGCCCGTTGTCGCTGATTGTCAACACCAGCCGGTTGGCCGGTGCAACCAGGTCGATGCTGATCCGGGTTGCATTCGCATGGCGCGCCGTATTGGTCAGTGACTCCTGCACAATCCGAAACAGTGCCGTGGCCAAATTATCATCCTGAACTTCTCGCGCGGCCGGCAGGTTCAGGGTAACTTCCAGCGCGCTGCGCCTTGAGAACTCACGGGCATGCCATAAGACGGCCTCGTCAAAGCCGAGATCGTCAAGAATGAGCGGACGCAGCTCAGTCGAAATGCGTCTGACCGAGCTCACCGCGGCATCCAGTTGCTCACGCATTTCATCCACGCTGCTGGCGTTGGTCGCGCGCCCCTCCCGCAGTCGGGTGGCGAGCCAGGTAAAGCTGAGCTTGAGCCCGGTGAGCTGCTGTCCCAGCTCGTCATGCAACTCACGCGAAATTCGCGTGCGCTCTTCCTCGCGCACGGTTTGCAGTGAAGCCGAGAGTTGGCGCAGTTGATCGTTTACCTCGCGCAGTTCACTTTCGACCCGCCGTTGCTCGGTCACGTCGCGCAGAACGGCTGTCAACTGCAGCTTGCCGTCGATCAGGGACTTGGAGATCGTGGACTCGATCGGAAATTCGCTTCCATCGCCACGTCGGCCGGTGATCTTCAACTGCGGGGCCATGGCCCGCGATATCGCATCGGCGCCCGCAAACCGGCTGATGTGTCCACGGTGCTCCGAACGGAGCCGCTCGGGAATCAGGATTTCGAATGAGCAACCGATTGCGTTGCCAGCTGGCAGCCCGAACATTTTTTCAGCAGCCGGATTGAACAAAACGATATTCATTGACCTGTCGACGGCAACGATTGCATCCATGACCGAGTCAACCGTGTGTTGATACAGATCGTTGGCGGCGCGCAGCGCGACTCTCAGTGCCTCCTTACTCTTGAGCTTGTTGATCAGAAACACCGCTACACCAGCGATGAAAATGCTGATCAGCATGGCTCCCATACCGATGGGGGCCGCCGTTTCCCTCCAGGAGGCAAGGCTCAATATCTCATCATCGGTGACGCTTATAAGAAACGGATATTTTTCCAGGCGGCCGAGTGCAAATACTTGTCGCTCGCCGTCTCCACCGACATGTTGAATCGCCCGAACGGCACCGCCTTTGGCCGGAAATTTCTCATTGTTGAGCTCAGGTGCGCGCACGCCGGTCATGTTTTCGCGACTGGGCGAGCTGGCGATCAGTGTGCCATCTGCAAAATACAAGGCTATGGGGCGCTCATAGTCGAGCTTCACCATTTTGTACATCTGTTCGAATTGGGCGATGTTTATCGCCGCGACGATAACGCCCCGGAATCTTCCATCCGAATCGACTATCGACCGGGCCATATGCATGGTCCAGCTGTTGTCAACACGGCTTCGTACCGGCTTCTCGATAAACAGCTTGTCGGTTGCGTCCCTGGCAAAATACTGGAAGTATTCGCGATCTGCCACGGACTGCGCCGTGGCGGGAAAATTGCGGGATGAGTTGAGGACGATGCCTTGCGCATTCACCAGGAAGATGGATACCATCTGGCGCATGCTTGATGCCCGTGCACTAAGCAGCAAATGCGTTTGCACGCTGTCCAGTCCAAGCCGGCGCCCGTAGACATCCGACAGGCGTTCCTGCACACCCTGGAGCACCAGGTCTGCCCCGTCGAAGTTCTGCTGTGTTTGCTCCATCAGCATTTGCGTCTGACTGACGGTCTCCAGACGCGAGTGCCCCAGCTCGCGCCCTCGCAGCCCCCAGATCAAGACACCAACAGACATCAAAATCGCGACGATGGTAAGTACCGCCAATATGCCGACCGATTGAGTTTCGCGAATTTGCAGGCGCATGGATTTGATTCAGCTGGAATGGACTGTCGGCGTCGGCAAGCGTGTCATGGCATCATCAAGTCCAACTTCATCTTGATGTGGAAGACCTTTTCGATCAACTCCATGGCTAGCCGGTTGTGATGGATCGCGCTAGAGAGCAATCACGGCTGCAGCGACGCCTCTTCTATGAGTACCTTGTACGAATAGCCTGCGCCAAAATCCTTGTCAGTACGCACCATACCCATCACCGTCACAATATCCCCGAGCTTCGCTTGGGCTGTGGTCGTCACCAGGATGTCATTGGTATTGTCGGCAGGGACACCCGAGCCATCGCGCAGATGAAGCCAGTTTTTCCCCATGATCTCGGAGTTGTACTTGACGATCTTGCCACGAACCAGAACCTGCTTGTCCTTCAGGCTGACAGCGTTCTTCACGATTTCAGCCACAGTCCGTGCATTGCTGCCGCTGGCCTTGGGAATATTGATCGGACCGGCATCTGCAACTTTGACGACTGCCGAATGGGCGCCGGCCATGTCTTTGCCAGCCCTACCAAGGTTGCCGAAAAGAATTGTCGGGAACGTCTTGTGCAGCGACTTGCTCTCGAAATTGTTCATGACCATCGCGTTTTCAATCGTAACCTTGGCGCCCTTCTTGACCGGTGCCTTGGCGACTGCGGCCCAAGTCTCGCCGTCCCTGGTCTTAAGGCGAAGGTAGGTATAACTTTCGACATCATTGACCTCGAGGACTTCGCCGCTGACGGCCGTAGCTGAACGTGGGGCGGATACAGGGTTTTCACCCGCCCAGGTTGACGAAACGAATGGGGCAAAAACAATCAGGCAGATCGCTAACAGGACTTTCATGGTCGTAATCTTTTTGGCAAAGTTTAAAAACACAGCAGCAACGCCCTCTTCAGTTGCGATGAAGACTATTTATCAAAGGGCAGTTGACGCTGACGGGGCGGCGTGTTCACTGGGCAGTACATTGTGAGATCGGCGATGATTTCAATTTTGAATATCCGCATCATTCAGTGCCCCGATTATCAGCGTATTTGAGTGTGCAGTTCAGAATTCGAGGCTTCCCTACCATCGAGTCGTCGGAAATGTCGCCGAACCAGCGACTCACCCCTGAAGGTAAAAACCTGTCTCAGCTTGTTTCGCCAATCGACCGCGGAGCCATAAAATGGCGTGCAAACTCGGGGGAGCTGCAAAAGCGAAGAGGCCGCTTTACCGCATGTTTACTTGCCTCTTTCGAGCGCGACACCTGTTTCGAGGGTTTTCAATGATAATTATTGTGAGTGATAAGCCGCGCTAACAAACGGGCTGCACGGTAAATCCCGGCAATCTGCAAACCATGCAGATTGGCACACTCAGCCGCTACAGAAGAGCCTCGATATTCCGGTCGGGGCGCGCAACAAGGACAGGTGATGGATTCCACAACCGCAGGGCCACACACTGGCTCCGATGTACTTCCCCCCAGGCATTTGAACCGTCGCACGTCAATTGTTGGTGGCGTAATCGCCATTGTTGCGCTGGCTGGCATTGGCTGGCTGGGTTGGCACCTGACCCACCCTTCAATTGAAGCGGCCAGCAGTGCCGCTGGGCCGACTGGTCGGCGCGGCGCGCTGGCCACGACCGTCGGTGTCGCGACGGCTGAGCTCGCCAACGTTCCGATTCTTCTGGAAGCCTTGGGTACAGTCACGCCGCAGGTAACCGTCAGGGTGCATCCGCAAGTGTCGGGTGTGCTGGAAAAAGTGCTGTTCAAGGAAGGTCAGATGGTGCGCGCTGGCGAACTGCTGGCGACCATTGACCCACACCCTTTTGAATTGGCCTTGATGCAGGCCAGCGGGCAACTGCAACGTGATGAAGCACAGTTGAGCAGCGCCCGCGTCACCCTGGAGCGCTACCAAACCTTGCTGACGCAGGACTCCATCGCGCGCCAGGACGTTGACACCCAGGCGGCGCTGGTCAAGCAGCTCGAAGGCACGGTCGTGATTGACAAGGCCAACGAAGGCACGGCACGGCTGAACCTGGGCTATGCCCGCGTCGTCGCGCCAGCGAGCGGTCGCGTCGGCCTGCGCACGGTAGACGCAGGCAATGTGGTGAGCCCCGGCGATGCCAGCGGCATTGCGCTCATCACGCAGATCAGCCCGGTTGATGTGGTATTTTCCGTACTGCAGGACCAGGCTGGGGAACTGCAGCAAACGGCCGCGGCAGGCAAGGTGATGAAGGCCACGGCGCTAGACCGTACCCGCACCAACGTGCTGGACACCGGCTTGTTTGCCTCGCTGGACAACCAGGTGGACACCACCACCGGTACGGTCAAGGCCAAGGCGCGTTTTGCCAACAGCCACCTGACGCTGTTTCCCAGCCAGTTCATCAATGTGCAGTTGCAACTCAAAACGATTGAAAACGCCGTGGTGGTTCCAGTCACGGCCCTGCGCCACGGCAACGACGGTGACTACGTCTATGTGTTGAACGCCGCCATGCGCACGGTTTCCCTGCGGCCGGTCCAACGCGGCCAGGCGACAACGGAAAAAATCGTCGTGGCCTCCGGCTTGAAGGCTGGTGAGCAAGTCATCACCGAAGGTGCCGACCAGCTCAAGGACGGCGCCCGTGTGGTGCTGGCGGGCGACGCGCCAACAGGCCCGCGCGGCGGCGCGAGCCACGCGCGGGCGGGTGGCAAACAGCCGCGCGCCAGTAGTGCCGGCCACGCCAATGGCGCCAGCGCGGCAGCACCTGCCCTGCCGGGCTCCGCGCCCGCATCCAGCGCGCAGCGCCGCAGCCGCAACTCGCAAGCCAGCGGCTCATGACTGCGAGCGAGTTCTCCCTTGCGCCTGCGGCGCCACCAACACCCGCAGCGCCGCTGGACGCAACAGACCACATTTCAGCCCTGAGCCCGTCGCGTCCCTTCATCCTGCGCCCGGTCGCCACCGGCCTGCTGATGGTGGCCATCGTGCTGGCGGGCCTGGTGGGATTCAAGTTCTTGCCGCTGTCGGCCTTGCCAGAGGTCGACTACCCGACCATTCAGGTACAGACGCTCTACCCCGGCGCCAGCCCCGAGGTGATGGCGCAAACCGTCACCGCGCCGCTGGAGCGCCAGTTCGGCCAGATGTCGGGCCTGGGCCGCATGAGCTCGACCAGCGCGGCCGGCGTGTCCATCATCACGCTGCAGTTCAGCCTGGGGCTGGCACTGGACGTGGCCGAGCAGGAGGTGCAGGCCGCCATCAATGCCGGTGGCTCGCTGCTGCCGGCCGATCTGCCGGCGCCGCCTATCTATGCCAAGGTCAACCCGGCCGATGCGCCGGTCTTGAGTCTGGCCATCACCTCGGACACACTACCCCTGACCGAGGTGCAAGACACCGTCAACACGCGCCTGGCGCTGAAAATCAGTCAGGTGACCGGCGTTGGACTGGTCGAACTCAGCGGCGGTCAGCGCCCTGCCGTTCGGGTACAGGTCGACACGCGTGCCATGGCGGCGCACGGCCTGGCGCTCAGTTCACTGCAAACAGCCATTGCCGCCGCCAATGCCAAGGGCGCCAAAGGCAGCATCGACGGGCCAACGCGCTCCTACTCCATCAACTCCAACGACCAGTTGCTGACCAGCCACGATTACGAAAACCTGGTCATTGCATGGCACAATGGCGCTGCGATCCGGCTGTCAGACGTGGCGCATGTGGTGCAAGGCGCGGAAAACACCCAGCTCGGCGCCTGGGCCAGCATTGCCTGCGCGCCAGCCGCATCCAGAACGCCCGATAAACGGCAAAATTGCGTCGGAACGCCTCCCCGACGGATGGTGCCCGCTATCATTTTGAATGTAAAGCGCCAACCCGGTGCCAACGTGATCGCCACGGTGGACGCCATCAAGGCACGCCTGCCAGAGCTGCAGGCAGGCCTGCCGACGCAATTGCGTGTTGACATCCTGAGTGATCGCACCACGGGCATACGCGCTTCGGTGCTGCATGTCGAGATCGAACTGGTCCTGGCCGTTTTGCTGGTGGTGCTGGTCATTTTTGCCTTCCTGCACAGCCTGCGTGCCACAGTGATTGCCAGCATTGCCGTACCCATTTCGCTGATCGGCAGCTGCGGCGCCATGTACCTGCTGGGCTACAGCCTGAACAACCTGAGCCTGATGGCGCTAACGATTGCCACCGGTTTCGTCGTCGATGACGCCATCGTGATGATTGAAAACATCGCGCGCTACATCGAAGACGGCGAGCAGCCCATGCTGGCCGCGCTCAAGGGCGCCAAGCAGATTGGTTTCACCATTATTTCGCTGACGGTATCCCTGATCGCCGTCTTGATTCCTCTGCTCTTCATGGGCGACGTGGTGGGCCGGCTGTTTCGCGAATTTGCGGTCACGCTGGCGATCACCATCCTGATCTCGGCCATCGTCTCGCTCACGCTCGTGCCCATGATGTCGGCGCGCTGGCTGAAAGGAAGGGCCCCCACGCTCCCCGCTTCGCGTGGTTCGCTGCCC
>JAHFQQ010000293.1 GCA_023259235.1 Polaromonas sp.
GGCAAACCAGGCACCGACACCTACAAGAAATGGCACGATGTGGTGTTGCAGTACCAGCGCGGCGAACCCCTGAAATACGGTGCGATCTGGCTCACTTACTACCCGCACGTAATGGTGGAGTGGTACCCGCATACGCTGGTGGTCAGCACCCTGCACCCGCAAGGGCCCGACAAGACACTCAACGTGGTGGAGTTTTTCTACCCCGAGGAAATCTGCGCCTTCGAGCCCGCCTTCATGCAGGCGCAGCAGGCCGCCTACACGGAAACCTGCGAGGAAGACGACGAACTGGCGCTGCGCATGGATGCCGGCCGCCGGGCGCTGATGCAGCGCGGCGACAACGAGTTCGGCCCCTACCAGAGCCCGATGGAAGACGGCATGCAGCACTTTCACGAGTGGTACCGCCGCGAAATGGGCGCCAGCAAAACCACACAGATGATTTGAGGGCGGCGCGGGCAAATGGCTGTTTGCTATTTATTTAATAGCTAACTACGCTTATGACACTTGGGCTAGAGGCCTATTTCACTAACAAAAATCTGGTAAACGATACTCCGCGATGCAAGCCGTCTGGATGCTTTTTTCCTCGCTCATGTTTGCCACCATGGGCGTGTGCGTCAAGTACGCGTCCGCGCATTTCAACAGTTCCGAGCTGGTCTTTTACCGCGGCGTGCTGAGCATTGTTTTCATGGCCAGCTATGCGCACATGAGCGGCACGTCCTTGCGAACCCGCTTTCCCGCCATGCACGCCTGGCGCAGCGTCGTCGGGGTGATGTCGCTGTCGGCCTGGTTTTACGCAATTGTGCACCTGCCGCTGGCTACCGCGATGACGCTCAACTACATGAGCAGCGTGTGGGTTGCTGCTTTTATGGTGGGCGGGGCACTGTTGCTGGGCCGCTCCGGCCGGAAAGGGCCAAGTCAGGGGCCGCTGGTGCTCACCATCATGGCCAGCTTTGCAGGCGTGGTGCTCCTGCTGCGCCCGGTGCTGGACCAAAACCAGTCCTTTGCCGGCCTGATCGGCCTGATGTCGGGGCTGGGCGCGGCCTTTGCCTACATGCAGGTCATGGCAATTGCACGCATGGGCGAGCCCGAAATACGCACTGTGTTCTACTTTTCCGTGGGCACGGCAGTGGCCGGGGCGCTGGGCATGATGTTCCAGGGCGTGTCGCCCTGGGACTGGCAGCAGGCGCTGTGGCTGCCGCCTGTGGGCATTTTGGCATCACTCGGGCAACTGTCCATGACCCGCGCCTATTCAATGTCCGCGCATCATGGCGGAACCCTGATGGTGGCCAACCTTCAGTACTCCGGCATTGTGTTTGCCGCGCTATACAGCCTGATTCTGTTTGGCGACAATATTCCCCTGATGGGCTGGGCCGGCATGGCGCTCATCATTCTCAGCGCCATTGCCGCCACCGTGCTGCGGGCGCGTGCCGCACCCTACGCGCCGGCCGAAGAACGTTGAGCTGACTGGAGCAAAAAATGAACTACACCACCCTGATTTCCGCGGAGCAACTGCAAGCGTTCGTGGCAAGCAAGAAGCCCCTGCGCGTGTTTGACTGCACCTTTGACCTGATGCAGCCGCATGCCGGTGAACAGCAGTACCTGGCGTCCCACATCCCGGGCGCGGTCTATGCACACCTGGACAAGGCGCTGAGCGCCCGCCATGGCGTGCCAGGGGCGCACGGGGTGGTCACGGCCAGTGGCGCCGACGCACCGGCCTCGGGCGGGCGCCACCCGCTGCCCAACCGCGAGAAATTCGCCATCTGGCTGTCCAGCGTCGGCTTTGCCAACGACATGCAGGCTGTCGTGTATGACCGCAATGGCGGCACTTACTGCGGTCGCCTGTGGTGGATGCTCAAATGGGCCGGCCACCGCAATGTGGCCGTGCTCGATGGCGGGCTGCAAGCCTGGCAGGCGGCAGGCGGCGCCATCAACAGCGGTGAAGAGCCCGCCCACTTCCAGACCGGTTTCGAGCTGGCCCCCGCGCTTGCTGCGCTGGTTGATACCCAAACCGTTTCACGCCAGCTCGGCCGGCTCGCCCAAACCCTCGTCGATGCGCGCGCCGCAGCGCGCTTCAAGGGCGAGGCCGAACCGCTGGACCCGGTGGCAGGCCACATTCCCGGCGCACTGAACCGTCCTTTCACCCAGAACTTCGGCCCCGACGGCAAGTTCAAACCCGCAGCGCAGCTCAAAGCCGAGTTTGAAGCTTTGCTGGGCGAGCACGACCCGGCCAGCGTGGTGCATCACTGCGGCAGCGGCGTAAGCGCGGTGCCCAACCTCATTGCCATGGAAGTCGCCGGCCTGGGGCCCTCCGGCCTGTACGCCGGTAGCTGGAGCGAGTGGTGCAGCGACCTGGATCGGCCGGTGGCGCAGGGATGAAATGGTAGGGCGTGTAGGACTTGAAAGACATTCGGGCAAGAGTTCAAATCAAGGCCAGGCTGACACGCGTGGAGGCCGGAAATCTTGGAGACTGCAAGCCACTGCGTGATGGTGTGATGGAGTTGAAGATTGACTATGGGCCGGGTTATCGCGTGTACCTGAGCAGGCAAGGCCCAGTAATGGTTCTGCTGCTGTGTGGAAGCGACAAGACTGACCAAGACCGCACCATAAGGCAGGCAGTTGACTATTTGAATGACTGGAAACAAAGGGGTAAACCATGAAAGCAGCACGCGATGTGAGCTATGACGACTACATGGCTGAGTCCATGAAAGACCCAGCCGAAGCCGCAGCCTATATTGAGGCCGTGATGGAACTGGACGACCCCGCCGCGTTACTGGTGGCACTGCGTCACGTTGCCAAGGCCCACGGCATGGCAGAGGTAGCGCGCCGTGCTGATGTGGGTGACAAGTCGCTATTCAAGGCATTGAGCCCTGACGGCAATCCCACATTGACCACAATTCACAAGGTGCTGCACGCTGTGGGGCTTCGCCTTAGCGTAGTGCCTGACCATGCCTAGCGGCTTCGCAAGGAGTTGGCGCCATGACAGATTAGGCGTCTTTATGCAACAGCCGATAGAAGGGTGTTCCTTTCACAATCTCGCCAGAGACGTTAAACGTCTTAAACAGGCATTCGTGCACTGCAAGCGATTTCACACGCTCAGCCAATGGAATGGTCTCACCACTGAGACCCAACGCCCCAAGTTCTTGCGGGGTGACATTCGGAACTTTGTGAATGAACCAGGTCAATAGTGGTTCCCTGTAATCAGTGGCGCCAGCCTTAAAATGCTTAAGGTATTGTGATGCCAAGATCACGCCCACCCCGAATTCCCGTCCTTGAAGCAATACCTTGCGCAATACGTCAAATTCGTATCGCATGATGTTTTCTGCCTCGTCAACAAGTAAGAAGGAGTCGACAACCCTCAATTGCGGATTAGCCCCTACGTATGGCCGCTTTGGGATGCGTAGCATATGCTCATAAAACATGTTTAACATAATGGCTACTAGCATGTTCTTTGACTTGTCATCTTGGCCAAGGGCGTCCAATGAGATGATTACGATGCCATCTAAGAATTTGTCGAATCCGTCACCAGCTGTGGGCTCGCGTGAGAATATCTCCATGTCGACCAAGTCGTCGATGATGGAGAGGGGGGCATCTGACTTGTTTCCCAAAAGGGCCTGATAATTTGAGTGGACGTCATAGATCGTCGGTTGCCGTCCCAGCAACTTGCAGTTCTCATATGCCTCTCGAACCGCTCGCTTGAGTTGTTGCCGCTGCACTGGGCCAATGCCTGTGTATATCTTGTCCAGCACATCAGAAAAGAACTTAAACCTATCCAGCCATGGCGTCATGGACTCCCCTGCCCCGGCCACGTCGAATAGGTTCAAC
>JAHFQQ010000050.1 GCA_023259235.1 Polaromonas sp.
ACGCTGGCGTGGTAGGGCTGGGTCAGGTCCTGCAGATAATGCAGCGACAGGCCGGTAAAGCGCCAGCCCCAGTACTCATGCCCGGTGCGAAAGGCCAGCATTGCCAGGCTGGCGTATTGATGTGAGCGCATCAAGGGGAAGGTTCTCTTGAGAAACGGCGCCGCCAGGTAAAGCACCCGCTCTTCATGAAAAAATCCCATGTGAAACGGTGCCTGGGTAGCGTAGCTCAGTGCCGGATTGCCAAACGGCAACGCGCCAAAACCATAGGTTTTGCCCCATGTGGACGGGCTGTCGTCCCAGAGGTTGATGTCGAGGCCGTAATCGGGTTCGTCCGAACCGGATGCCAGCACCGCCAGCGGTGCCACCGGCTCACCAGGCTTCAGGCTCACAAAGCGATACTGGGAATTGGGCGGTTCAGGAAGCGTGTTGACCGCTGAATAGGGGAGCTGGCGGGCGCCGCCGCCCGGGGCCCGGGGGTCGGGCTGGATGTACAGCGCAAACTTGCTGTCGGGTGCAACGCGCAGCGCCTTCAAAAACGCCAGCCGCCGGGCATCGTCAGACCAGGCCGCATTGGCCACGAAGGCCAGGGCCGCGGGCCGGGGCGGATACTTTTCCAGATGGACCGCCGCCCAGGCTTCCTGGCTTGCCAGCAGTGCTTCAACGGTCTGTTCCTCGGCCTTCAGAAATGCTTCCAGCGGCTCGGCTGCGACCGGCGCCGCGTGGGCAACCTCGGGCATTTCTTCAAATGCCCGATAGGTCGCAAGGCTGTGGTTGCTCCAGGCGAATGCCTGGGGTGCGGCAAGAATCAGCGCCCATGTCAGGGTGCGGAAAAAATATTTCATGCGGACGCTTCCTGAAAATATTCTGGTCTCTTGCCTTGTCGGCGCACCTCGTCACTGTGGCGTGGTGAATTGCCCGCGCATGCGGCGCGAACCTGCAAATTATGCGTCGTTCCAGAAACCTCTCATTGCGGCGGCCCGAGCGCTCGCGCCCGGCGGTGATTCAGGGCCAAAAAAAAGCCCGATCTTTCGATCAGGCTTTAAGCGGGTCCGTGAAACTGGATTTCTGGAAGGACCCGAGGAGACAAGAGGCCCGAAACCGTGTTTGGCGCAGCAGGGTCCCGGTATCAGGTTGCATGGGCATCCGGCGCGCTCGGCACCGGACGACTCCGGTCATTCAGCGTTTTTTGCTGGCGGTCTTGGTAGCGTTCACTGCCGAGGCCGCTACCGTGTTGAAGTTGTTTTCGGCCATGTCGCTGGCTTGCTTGACAGCCTTTTGCACCGACTCGAATGCGTTGCTGGCAGCAGCCACGGCGCTTTTCATCACGGCCACTGCGGTCTCGGAGCCGGCAGGTGCGTTTTGGGCGGCGCTGTCAACCAGGCCGACAAACTTCTTTTGTGCTTCAGCGGCCTGGCCTTCAAAAGTCTTGGTCAGTTCAGCACCGGCGGCCGACGTGATGTCGTACAGGTGGCGGCTGTAGGCAGCGGTTTTTTCAGCCAGTGGCTGAACCATGCCGGCTTGCAGAGCCAGCAGTTCCTGCGCGTCTTTCACGCCCAGAACAGCTTGTGCATGGTTGGCGGTTTCAGCCAGGGCGGCTTTGGTGGCCTGCACATTCAGTTCGACCAGTTTTTCAACGCCTTCGAAGGCCTTTTGGGTCAGACCAAACAGGGTGTCGATATTGGCTTTGTGCGAGGCCATGATTTGTTCAGCGGTCAGCATAATTAATCTCCAGAAAGAAGGTAATAAGGGAAAATAGTTGCCTTGCGCTGAATTGCTGCACTGCAACATGAATGTAATTATAGGGATTACCCGGAGAATTGCAAGTGCTATTGCTGCGGTGCAGCAATTTAAATGTAACAGCGTGGCAAGCTGTCGGGCCCTCGTCTTGAGGGCTGCGCCGTCCGTTGCGCCGGGGTGTACCGGGCGCTGGCAAAATGGTCCCTCATGACCTCCATCACGCGACCCCACGCAGAGTTCCGTAGCGCCTACAGGGTTTTTTGCGCCATCAGCACGCGCTGGTCTGACAACGACATTTATGGCCACGTCAACAATGTCGTTTACTACAGCTGGTTTGACACTGCCGTCAATGGCCTGCTGATTGAACGTGGCGCGCTGAACCTTCATTGCTCCAGACCCGACAGCGTGATTGGCCTGGTGGTGGAAACCCAGTGCAACTATTTCGCGCCGCTGGCTTTTCCGGAGCCGGTGGTCGCGGGGATTCGGGTCGCGCGCATCGGGGCGTCCAGCGTGCGCTATGAGGTGGCGCTGTTTCCGGGCGATGAAGTTCAGCCCTGCGCGGCCAAGGGCCACTTTGTTCATGTCTATGTGGACCGCGCAACGCGCCGTCCGGCACCGTTGCCGCCACAACTGGTTGCCGTGCTGGAGACCCTGACGTGACCCTTGCCGCAAACGGGGCGCTTGCAACTGGCCTTCTTGCTGCTGAAACGGCACCGGTCAATCCCCTGCGGCTGGTTTGTGTCGGCGTCCGGGGAGTTCAACAAGTGGCTGGATTGAGCGGGTGATGTTTTCCCCGATCCAACTGTTGGGCGGGCTGTCTTATGCCACCACGCTGTTCCTGATGGCCGCCGGGCTGACGCTGATCTTCGGTGTGACGCGCATCGTCAATTTTGCCCATGGCAGCTTTTTCATGCTGGGCGCGCTGTTCACGGCGCACTGGGTCACCAACTGGTTTCCGGCCTGGGGCGAGAGTGCGCCACTGTATCTGTTCGCTATGCTATTGGGAGCTGCTTGCGGAGGTCTGGCGGGAGCTATAGCCGAATTTACCCTGTTAAGACGGATGGCCGGAGCGCCCGGGCTGTACCAGCTGGTCGCCACCTTCGGCTTGAGCCTGGCGCTGCATGACGCGATGCAGTGGGGCTTTGGCCCTGAAGAGGTGTTTGCGCCGCGGTTTCCGGGGCTCGGGGGTTCGGTGCGGATCGGTGATGGGTACTTCCCGCAATATCAGCTGGCGATGATCGTGCTTGGACCGCTGGTCTGGCTGGGCCTGCATCTGCTGCTGCGGCGCTCGCTGTTTGGCCAGCGCCTGCGCGCCGCCACGCAAGACCGCGCCATGCTGGCGGCCCTGGGCGTCAATCCCGGCCCGTTGATGCTGGGTGCGGTGGTGCTCGGCTGCGCGCTGGCGGGGCTGGGTGGCGCCCTGGTATTGCCGCGTGAGCCGGCCAATCTGCAGATGGCCACGAACGTGATTGTGGAAACCTTCGTGGTCGTCGTGACGGGCGGCCTGGGCAGCATAGGCGGCGCGTCTTTCGCCGCTCTGCTGATTGGCCTGGTCCATGCCGTTGGCACTGAGCTGTTTCCGCAAGCCACGCTGGTGATTGTGTTTTTGACGATGGCGGTGGTGCTGGTGGTTCGCCCCCAGGGAATCAATGGCGTGCTGGCCGCCGCGCATGAAACCGGCGGCGGCGTGCGCGAAGCGGCACAGAAATTTCGTGGCCTTCATCCGGGTCGCTTCTGGATGCCGGTCATTGCCGCGGCTTTTGTGCTGCTCTCCGGGTTGGCCTGGGCAGGCGGGCCTTATTGGCAGGCACTGGCGGCCGACGCCTTGATCCTGATGATCTTCGGCATCAGCCTGCAGGCCATCATGGCGCTGGGCGGCCTGGTCAGTTTTGGTCATGCGGTTTTTTTTGCGCTGGGTGGCTATGGCGCGGCGCTGTCGCACAGCCGCTGGGGGGCGTCGCTTCCGCTGGCGCTGGCGGTGGGCTGCGCGGCGGCGCTGGCGGTGGCCGCCGTGTTTGGCGCCGCGGTGGTGCGCAGCGCGGGGGTCTATCTGGCCATGCTGTCGCTGGCGCTGGCGCAGGTGGTCTGGGCCGGTGCCAGCCAGTGGGTCGGCCTTACCGGCGGCGACAACGGCCTGATCGGACTCACACTGGTCAGTGATGACGGGCGGCCACTTTTTTATGCGCTGCTGGTGGCGCTGGTGCTGGTTGCGGTGATGGCGCTGCGGCGGCTGGGTCGCTCGGTCCTGGGCGCGGCGCTGCAGGCCGGGCGCGATGCGCCCTTGCGCGCAGCGGCTTCCGGCCTGCCGGTGGGCTGGCTCAAATACCGGATTTTTGTTGAAAGCGCCGTGCTCGCCGGCCTGGCCGGCGGCCTGTTTGCCGCGCACAAGGGTGCCGTGTTTCCTTCGCTGGCATCGGTTTCGACTTCGGTAGATGCCTTGCTGGTGGTGCTGCTTGGCGGCGTGCACCAACTCTGGGGCGCCGTGGCCGGCGGCCTGCTGCTGAGCTACGCCAGCGCCGAACTGGGCCGTGAAGTTACCTACTGGCGCGGCCTGCTGGGTGTGTTCATCATGTTGATCATGGTTGCCGCGCCGTCGGGCCTGTTGGGTCTTGGCGATTTGCTTGCCGGCATCGGCAGACGCTGGATGCGTGCCGCCCCGCCCGGGCCGGGAACGGGAACTGGCTGATGCTTCAGGTGCAGCAACTGGTCAGGCACTTTGGCGGCATCCGGGCCGTCGATGGCGTGAGCTTTGACGTCTCGGGTGGTGAGTGCGTCGCGCTGATCGGGCCAAACGGTGCCGGCAAGTCAACCTGCTTTGCCTGCATCGCGGGCCAGCAAACGCCTAGCCGCGGCCACGTCGTGTGGAACGGCCAGGTGCTGGACAAACTCGCGCCGGCAGAGCGTTTGCGGCACGGCGTGGCGCGCACGTTTCAGGTGGCGCAAGTCTTTGAAGCACTGACTGTGCTGCAAAATGTGCAGCTGGTGATACAGGCCACTCGTGGCTTGAGCGCCATTTCAGCTTTCAAAGTGCTGGACGGGCAGGCACGCGAGCAGGCTTTCGCGCTGCTTGAGCAAACCGGCCTGCAGGCGCCGGCGGACCAGGATACGCAGAGCCTGCCGTATGGTGCCAAAAAGCGGCTGGAGCTGGCCATGGCGCTGGCGGCCAGCCCGCGGCTATTGCTGCTCGATGAGCCGGCAGCCGGTCTGGCCGAACAGGAGCGCGCCAGCCTGATGCAACTGGTCAAGACTCTCGCCGGGCAGGGTCTGGCCGTGCTTTACACCGAGCACAACATGGATGCCGTGGCGGGCGTCGCCGATCGCGTGTTGGTGCTGATTGAGGGCAGACTGGCAGCGCAGGGGTCGTTTGAGGAGGTCTCTCGCGACAGCATGGTGCGCAGGCTCTACCTGGGTGACGGGCGAGTGGAGGGAGTTGCTTGTGCTTGACGTGCAAAAGCTCAACGCCTTTTATGGCCCGGCGCAGGCATTGTTTGATGTTTCGCTGCGGGTCGGGGCCGGCGAACTGGTCGTGCTGCAGGGACTCAACGGCGCAGGCAAGTCGACGCTGCTCAAGGCCTTGATGGGCCTGGAGGTGCGAAGCGACGGCCGCATCCTCTATCAGGCGAGCCAGGGCGCAGCCGGCCCGGTGGACATCCAGCGCTGGGAAACGCATCGGCGTGCGCTTGCGGGCCTGGGTTACGTACCCGAGGACCGGCGGCTTTTTACCGGCCTGACGGTGCGCGAGAACCTGCGTGTGGCAGCCGGCCGGGATGCGCGGGCGCGGGAGGCGCGTGCGCTCGATCTGTTTCCGGCGCTCAAGACGCTGCTCCGGCGGCCTGCCGCGCAGATGAGCGGTGGCGAGCAGCAAATGCTGGCGATTGCCCGCACGCTGATGACCGGACCGCGCGTCTTGCTGCTGGACGAACCTTGCGAAGGCATTGCACCGGTGCTGGTGGAATCGATTCGCGAGGCCTTGCTCGCGCTCAAGCGCGACGGCCTGGCCTTGCTGGTGGCAGAGCAAAATCGGCTGTTTACAACCCGCGCGGATCGGACGCTGCTGCTGGTTGCGGGTAAAGTCGGAGATTCGTGAACGAACCCTGTTTTTTCTTTTTCCACCCTGTTTTTTCAGAAGGACATCGCCATGACCACTACCACGCCATCGGGGCTGCAATACGAAGACACCGTGCCAGGCAGCGGCGCCATTGCCACGGCAGGACAAAATGTCAAGGTTCACTACACCGGCTGGCTTTTCAATGATGGCGTGCAGGGCGCCAAGTTCGATTCCAGCAAGGACCGCGGCCAGCCGTTCGAGTTTTCGCTGGGCGCAGGGCAGGTCATTCGCGGTTGGGATGAAGGCGTGCAGGGCATGTCGGTGGGCGGCACGCGTCGCCTGGTCATTCCGGCGGCGCTCGGTTACGGCGCGCGCGGCGCGGGTGGCGTGATCCCGCCCAACGCCACCTTGCTGTTCGAAGTGGAATTTCTCGGCACCTGAATCAAGGCGGTTCGATCCACCCAAACCCGGCGTTTCAAGCGTTCTCCATGATCATCAGCAGCCTGCTCGATACCGACTTGTACAAGTTCACCATGATGCAGGTGGTGCTGCACCAGTTTCCGGGAGCCGAGGTGGAGTACCGCTTCAAGTGCCGCAATGCAGGGGCCCCGGGAATTGGCGATCTGGCGCCGTTCGCAGATGAGATTCGCGAAGAAATTCGCGAACTGTGCCAGTTGCATTTTCAGGATGACGAACTGGCTTACCTCAAGGCCATGCGTTTCATCAAGAGCGACTTTGTCGATTTTCTGGGCTTGTTCCATCTGAACCAGAAATATGTGACCATCACTGCGTTGCCCTCGGGTGAGATCGAGGTCTCCATCAAGGGTCCGTGGCTGCACACCATCCTGTTTGAAATTCCGGTGCTGGCGATCATCAATGAGGTCTATTTTCGCAACACGCAAAGGCGGCCCGACTTCGCCGAGGGCCGCCGGCGCCTGGATATAAAGATCCGTGAACTGCAAGCCGACGAACTGCGCGAGCTCAGAATCGCCGACTATGGCACGCGCCGGCGCTTTGGCAAGGTCTGGCACGAGGAGGTGCTGCGAACCCTGATCACGAGGCTGGGCACGGGAACTGGCCAGGAAAAAGGCGCGGGCGCCCCCGGACAACTTGCCGGTACCAGCAATGTGCTGTTTGCCATGAAGCTGGGTTTGACACCGCTGGGCACCCTGGCGCACGAGTACTTGCAGGCGTGTCAGGCGCTTGGGCCGCGTTTGCGCGACAGCCAGGTGTTTGGTCTGGAATCGTGGGCCAGGGAGTACCGCGGCGATCTCGGCATTGCCTTGTCCGACGTCTATGGCATGAGTGCCTTCCTGCGTGATTTCGATCTTTATTTCTGCAAACTTTTTGACGGC
The DNA here is from genome assembly GCA_023259235.1 of Polaromonas sp. GTDB lineage: Bacteria > Pseudomonadota > Gammaproteobacteria > Burkholderiales > Burkholderiaceae_C > Polaromonas. The sequence goes on from JAHFQQ010000050.1 coordinate 7,141, forward strand.
ACCCGTCACGACAGCGGCGATCCGTTTCAGTGGGGCGAGCGCATGCTCGCGCATTACTTGAACAACCGGGTTGACCCCAAAACCAAGACGCTGATCTTCAGCGATTCCCTGACGGTGCCGCGCACCATCGAGCTGTACCAGCAGTTCCGGGGGCGTTGCCTGCTGGCTTTTGGCATAGGCACCAACCTGACCAACGACCTGGGATACGAGCCGCTGCAAATTGTCATCAAGATGGTGCGCTGCAATGGCCAGCCGGTAGCCAAATTGTCGGATACGCCGTCCAAGGACATGTGCGACGATGAAAAATACGTCGCATACCTGCGTCAGGTTTTTGAAATTGCCTGATCCGCGGCATCGCGGTTTTCCGCGTGCGGGCGATTTTTAACAAGAGTGGAGACGTTCATGAGACCATCACTGCGGATCGCGGCGCTGGCGCTGTTTTTGTTCTGTCCTGGCCTGGCGCTCGCCGCGGAGTTTGACGGCAGTCAATTGTCGGCGGTGTGGGCCGTGCCCTTTGCCGGCATCCTGCTGTCGATCGCCGTGCTGCCGTTGCTGCTGCCGACTTTCTGGCACCACCATTTTGGCAAGGTGGCGGCCGCCTGGGCGCTGGCGTTCTTTGTGCCTTTTACCGTGATCCATGGGGTCAGCGCCGCCTCCGTCAGCCTGGCGCATGCGCTGCTGGCCGAATACATTCCCTTCATTGTCCTGCTGACCGCGCTGTTTGCCGTGGCAGGCGGCATTCATATTCGCGGCAATCTGCATGGCCGCCCCGCCGTGAACGTCTGCATTCTCGCCATTGGCACGGTGCTGGCGAGCTTCATGGGAACCACGGGCGCTTCAATGCTGGTGCTGCGCCCCCTTATCCGCGCCAATGACAACCGCGTGCACAAGGCGCACGTCATCGTGTTTTTCATTTTTCTTGTCTCCAACATCGGCGGCTCGCTCACCCCGCTTGGCGACCCGCCGCTGTTTTTGGGTTTTCTCAAGGGGGTCGATTTTTTCTGGACCGTCAGGCACATCTTTCCCGAGACACTTTTCATGACCGGCGCGCTGCTGGCGATTTTTTACGCGCTGGACCGCCGGCTTTACCGTCGCGACGGTACGTTGCCGGTCGATCCGACGCCCGATACCCGGCGCCTCGGCTTTGACGGCGCCGCCAATTTCGCGCTGCTCGCGGGGGTGGTCTTCCTGGTGCTGCTCAGCGGCTTCTGGAAATCATCCGTCGCATTCAACGTTCTGGAGACCGAAATCGGCCTGCCCGGGCTGGTACGGGATCTGGGCCTGGTGGCGATCACGCTGCTGTCGCTTCATATCACGGCGCCCAAGGTGCACGCCGACAACCAGTTTTCCTGGGGGCCGATGGTCGAGGTGGCCAAGCTCTTCGCAGGGATCTTCCTGACCATCATTCCGGTGATCGCCATGCTCAAGGCCGGCATTCACGGTCCGTTTGGCGCCGTGGTATCCGCCGTCACCAGGGCTGATGGACAACCCGATCCGGCCATGTATTTCTGGGCCACCGGCCTGTTGAGTTCCTTCCTGGACAATGCGCCGACCTACCTGGTATTCTTCAACACCGCCGGTGGCGACCCGGCAGTGTTGATGAGCACGCTGGCACCGACGCTTGCGGCGATTTCGGCCGGCGCCGTGTTCATGGGCGCCAACTCCTATATTGGCAACGCCCCCAACCTCATGGTCAAGGCGATCGCCGAAGACCGCGGCATCCGGATGCCGGGCTTTTTTGGCTACATGGCCTGGTCGTGCGGCATTCTTGTGCCGCTTTTCATCATCGCGACCTTCCTCTTTTTCAAATAGGGACTGAAGTTTCAATGAGCCCCCCCAAAATTCTGGTTACCCGCGCTGTTTTCCCTGCGGTGATTGCACGCCTCGAACAGCACTTCGAGGTCGAATCCAATCAGGACGACGAGAACTGGTCCCGGGCGCAACTGATCGAGCGCCTGCGGGACAAGGACGGCGCTTTCACCACCGGCAGCGAGCGTATCGATGCCGCAGTGCTTGCCGCCTGCCCCAGCCTCAAAATCTGCGCCAACATGGCCGTGGGCTACAACAATTTTGACATCGACGCCATGACTGCGGCAGGCGTGCTGGCCACCAATGCACCCGGCGTGCTTACCGAGACCACGGCCGACTTCGGCTTTGCGCTGTTGATGGCGGCGGCTCGCCGCATGGCCGAGAGCGAGCACTACTTGCGGGCCGGCAAGTGGGACAAGTGGCGCTACGACATGTTTGCCGGCGCCGAGGTGCACGGCAGCACGCTGGGCATTCTGGGCATGGGCCGCATCGGGCAGGGGGTTGCCAGGCGCGGGGCGCTGGGCTTTGGCATGAAGGTGGTTTACCACAACCGTTCCAGGCTGGACGCCGCGCTGGAAGCCCAGTGCCAGGCCACCTACGTGAGCAAGGAGGAACTGCTCATGTCAGCCGACCACGTGGTGCTGGTGCTGCCTTATTCACATGCGTCACACCACGCCATTGGCGCGGCGGAGCTGGCCTTGATGAAGCCGACGGCGACGCTGGTCAATATTGCGCGTGGCGGCATTGTCGATGACGCCGCCCTGGCTGCGGCCCTGCGCGACAAACGCATCGCCGCCGCCGGGCTCGACGTGTTCGAAGGCGAGCCCAGGGTGCACCCCGATTTATTGAGCCTGCCAAACGTGGTGTTGACGCCGCACATCGCCAGCGCCACGCTGCCGACGCGCCTGGCCATGGCCAATCTGGCGGCCGACAACCTGATTGCATTTTTTAGCGGAAAAATGCCTTTGACGCCCTTAAATGCTGCACAGGCAGCTATCAAATAAATAGTAGATCATTCATGGAACTGTGGTTGATGATGGCCTTGTTGACGGCCAACCTGTTGTTGCTGGTGCTGTTGATTGCGCGCAAGCCTCCTGACAGCGGAACTTCCGCGCTGCGGGTTGACATGGCGGCGGGCAATGACCGGCTCGAGCGTGAACTGAGGCGGGAGATCAACGACAGCGCACGCGCGGGCCGCCAGGAATTTGCCACCATCTTTGCGGTTTTCCAGCAAACACTGGTGCAGCAAAGCGCTGAAGCGATTCGCACGCAGAACACGCAGATTGATGCGTTTGCGCAGCAACTCACGCTGCTGCAAAAAACACTGGCGGACACCCTGACAACACAGCTGCAATCGGTCAGCGAATCCAATGCACGCCGCATGGCGGAAGTGCGGGAGACGCTGGAGCAGCAGCTGGCGCAACTGCAGCAAACCAATTCGGCCAAGCTCGACGAGATGCGCAAGACCGTTGACGAAAAGTTGCATGCCACGCTGGAAACGCGTCTGGGTGAGAGCTTCAAGCAGGTCGCGGACCGGCTTGAGCAGGTGCACAAGGGGCTGGGTGAAATGCAGACCCTGGCCCAGGGCGTGGGCGACCTCAAGCATTTGCTGACAAATGTGAAAACACGCGGAATTTTTGGCGAGGCCCAGCTGTCCGCGCTGCTCGAGCAGGTGTTCACGGTAGACCAGTATGCGGCGCAGGTAGTGACAAGCCCGGGGAGCAAGTATCCGGTCGATTTTGCCATCAGGCTGCCGGGCCGCTCTGATTCAGGCGAGCCACTGTGGTTGCCAATTGACGCGAAGTTTCCCAATGAAGACTATGAACGCCTGCTCGATGCGCAACAGCGCGCGGATAGCCTGGGCGCTGAACTGGCGGGCAAGGCGCTGGAAGCGCGTATCCGGCTGGAGGCCAAATCGATCTCCGAGAAATACATTGCGCCGCCCCATACCACCGACTTCGCCATTTTGTTTCTGCCCACGGAGGGCTTGTACGCCGAAGTGTTGCGCCGTTCCGGGCTGATGGAGGGCCTGCAGCGCGACCACCGCATCACACTGGCCGGGCCGACCACGCTGCTGGCCATGTTGAGCTCGCTGCAGATGGGTTTCAGGACGCTGGCGCTTGAAAAGCGCTCCAGCGAGGTGTGGCAGGTGCTGGGCGCGGTGAAGACCGAGTTTGGCAAGTTCGGTGACGTGCTGGCCAAGGTCAAATCACAAGCCGAAACGGTGCTCAATACGCTGAGCAGCGCCGAACAGCGCAGCCGTGTCATGGGCAAGGCCTTGCGCAACGTCGAGGCGCTGCCCGAGCTGGAATCCGCCCGGCTCATCCCGCTGGACAAGTACCCTGACGACAATTGATCCGACCCCGCGTGGCCGGCGCGCTGGCCACGGGACGCCAGCTGTCGCCAGGGCTACAGTTCGTAAAACGTCTTGATGGCGTCCCAGGCGTCCTCTGGTTCGTTCACATACGTAAAGAGTTTGAGGTCTTCCGGCGCGATGACTCCCTCTTCAATCAGTAGGTCAAAATCAATCAGCCGCTTCCAGTAGTTCGAGCCGAACAGAAGAATGGGCACCGGCCTGGCCTTGCGCGTCTGCACCAGCGCAAGGGCTTCAAACAGCTCGTCGAGCGTGCCGAAGCCGCCCGGAAAAGCCACCAGCGCCTTGGCCCGCATCATGAAATGCATTTTGCGCATTGCAAAATAGTGAAACTTGAAGCTCAGTGAAGGCGAGACGTAGGGATTTGAAGACTGCTCATGAGGCAGTGCAATGTTCAGGCCCACGTTGGGCATGCCGATTTCGTGGGCGCCGCGGTTGGCCGCTTCCATGATGCCGGGTCCGCCGCCAGTGCAGATAAAGAGCTGCTCACTGAGCGGGCGCGATTTGCTGTAAGCGGCCACCAGGCGCGCAAACCGCCGGGCCTGGTCGTAATAGCGTGAATTGTGCAGGTGCCGCCCGGCCAGCGCCAGCGCAGCCGCGTCACCGGTCTTTCGTGCCAGTGCCAGGCTCTCTTGCGCCGTCTCGGGGGCTGGAAAGCGTGCGCTGCCAAACACCACGACGGTGTGTTCAATGCCCTGCGCGTGCTGCTCGATTTCGGGCTTGAGCATCTCGAGCTGGATGCGCAGCCCGCGCGTTTCGCGCCGCAACAGGAATTCGGGGTCGGCAAAGGCCACGCGGTAGGCGTCGGCCTGCAGCGGGTTGCCCTGCTCGGAATATGCCTGCAATTCGGCCCAGACGTCGGCGAGGGTGCGTTCGTTGAGTTTGTGAGGGGTGTTCATGCGGGAAGCTGTCAATGGGTTATGCCGGATAACGCGGCGGCGATGAGCGGTGCCACGCTGACCACGTTGCTTGAATGGCTGATGCAATCGGTGCTCCATACCTCGCCCACGCCGGCGTCAAGAATGACCTGCAAGGCGTCGCCCGCAAACAGGGCATGGGTCACGGCCACATCAACCGAGGCCGCACCTGCCGCCAGCAGCAGGCGCGCGGCGCGCGCGAGGGTCTGGCCGGTGCTTGCGATATCATCGAGCAAGACCACGGCACGGCCGGCTACGTTCACGGGGGGCAGCTCGATCTCGACGGCCCGGTCGCCGTGGCGGACCTTGCGGCACACCGCGTGGTCGAAATCGTGGCGCGTGGCGGCCTGGGCGACCCACTGTGCCGACTCGGCGTCCGGTCCTACCAGCAGCGGCTGCTGCCGGCGCCCGGCGATCAGATCGGCCAGCAGGGCTGCGCCGGTCAATGCAATCGCGTGGGGCACCGGTATCGCCTCCTGCAGCGTGGCGACGCGGTGCAGGTGCGGGTCCACGGTGATCACGGCGTCGAACAGGTCCGCGAGAAAGCGCCCGATGATGCGCTGGCTGACCGCTTCACCGGGCAGAAATGCCACGTCCTGGCGCATGTAGGCCAGGTAGGGCGCCACCAGCGTCAGGTGCCGTGCTCCCAGCTCACGCGCGGTGCGGGCGGCCAGCAGCAGTTCCAGCAGTTTTTCGTTGGGATGGTCAAGCGTGCGCAGCAGCAGCACACTCTCGGGCAGCGATGCCGGAAGGCGCAGCTTGAACTCGCCATCAGGAAAGCGGTGGCGTTCGATCAGCGCCAATCGCAGGCCGGCTGCGCCGGCAAGCCGCAGCGCGCTTTCGTGCTCGTCTTCAAAGTACAACAGCAAGGCGGGCGCTGTCATCAAAACTCCACAAACACGTGCGGCACCTCGTCAGCGCGGCCAATCGTATAGCCCGTGGACTTGCCGCAGGCGTGGCGCGCAAACTCCAGGTCCGCGGGGAATCCGGCATGTACGCGGTACAGCAGGGTGCCGGCCGCCACCGCATCCCCCAGCTTGCACAGCAGATCCACTCCCGCATTTTTGACCTTGGGAGCGCCGGCGAAGCGGGCGATCCGCGCCAGCTGCAGGTTGTCGAACCCGGCCACCACGCCGGCTTCGGGTGAGCGCACCTCGAAGGTCAACGCACCGAGTTCGGGGTTGTTGTGATCGAACGATTTGCTGCCCTGGGCCTGGATGATGCCATTCATCTTGGCGAGCGCGCGGCCCGAATCCAGAATGTCGCGCGCAATGGCAAAACCGTCGCCGCCGCGCACGTCCGGATCGCATTCAATGAGGCGGCCGGCCAGCCGCAAGGCCTTTTGCCGCAGGTCAACGGGTGCGCGCGCGTCGTTTTCCAGCACGCGCATCACATCGCGGGCCTCAAGTACGGGGCCGATGCCGAAACCGATGGGCTGGCGGCCATCGGTGATCACCACGTCGAGCGACACGCTCATGCGTTTGGCGACGTATTCAAACAGGCGGCGCAGGCGCTGGGCATCCGGCATTGAGCGCACCTTGGCGGTCGGCCCGATCGGGATGTCGAGCACCAGATGGTTGGAGCCGGCGGCGATTTTTTTCGACAGGATGGAGGCCACCATCTGTCCGGGGGAATCAAGCGCCAGGGGCCGCTCCACGGAAATCAGCACTTCGTCGGCCGGCGACAGGTTGGCTGTGCCGCCCCAGGCGATGCAGCCGCGGTGATTGCGCACGATCTCCTGGAGTTGTTCGACCGGCAGTTCCACGTTAGCCAGCACCTCCATGGTGTCGGCGGTGCCGGCCGGCGAGGTGATGGCGCGCGAGGAGGTCTTGGGGCACAGCAGGCCGTGTGCAGTGACAATCGGCACCACCAGCATGGAGGTACGGTTGCCGGGGATGCCGCCGATGCAGTGCTTGTCCACCACCAGCGCCTCGTGCCAGTCCAGCCGCCGTCCGGCCCCGATCATGGCCTCCGTCAGGAAGTGCACCTCCTCGCGGTCCAGTTCATCGCGGTGGGTGGCCACCACGAACGCCGTCAACTCGATTTTTGAGTAGCGGTGCCCGGCGATGTCGTGCACGATGTCGCTGAATTCTTCCGGACCAAGGCGTTCTCCGTTGAGTTTGCGGTGTAGCGCTTCGATCGATTCGGGTGGCTCCGCCTGCGAGACCGTGGCGGTCTGGCTGCCCGCTACTTCCATCTGGGCAAAAGCAGCCATGGAAAGGCCGAGCTCGCCACAGCCCACGATGTTCTCGTCATCCACCACGTTCAGGGTAGCCAGAATGCTGCGTCCGTTGGTCCGGACTTCCACCTTCGAGAGGGCCTTGAAGCCCTCGGCCCGATAGACTTCGCAGTCGCGGTGCAGGTAGGCCACATTTTCGGGATAAGTATCGATCAGCACCCGGCGCAGCGAGAGCCGGGCCGGGCTGAAGGGGCTGCTGCCTGGTAACGGGCAGACCGTGGACGGTTCGGTGGTCACTTTGTTCATGGGAATAGCCTACACTGAATTTGCGCTGCGGCGCTGATCAGGGAATGGGCATCGCAGGAGCGTCTGTTGATCGTAAGCAAGAGTCGCTCCCTTGGGCGCCCTCGGCAGCCAGACCATGGCGAGCGTCAACATGGCCGGCGGCGAGAAATTCAGCAGCCGAATGAAAAAAGGCCTGCGTCGCGGCAAGCCTTTTTGTGCGCAGTGGGGGACTGCAATGCGTCAGACACGCTTGCGGTACTCGCCGGTGCGGGTATCGATTTCAACGACGTCGCCTTGCGCCACAAAAATCGGCACGCCGATTTCAAAACCGGTGGCCAGCTTGGCGGGCTTGAGCACCTTGCCGGAGGTATCGCCCTTGACGGCCGGCTCGGTCCATGCGATCTCGCGTTGCACGCTGGTGGGCACTTCGACGGAAATCGCCTTGCCGTC
>JAHFQQ010000294.1 GCA_023259235.1 Polaromonas sp.
TGCTCGACCCGGTCGAAGCGCTGCTCTACGTTGGACGCCAGGTCATCCCATTCCTCGACCTTGCCGGTCAGCCCCAGCGCTGCGAACCTGGCGCGGGTGGCCGCAAGGCGCGTGCGCGCTTCGGTGCGCACCGTTTCCAGTTCGGCCCGCTTGGAGGAGAGCAGCATGCGTTTGGCCTGGAGCACGGTTTCGCGCTCCGCCGCTTCCGTTTCGGGACGGGCGTTTTGCTGCTCGACTTCGCGCAGCAGTGACGCAGCTTCGTCGAGGTGGCGGGACAGCGCCTGCGGCAGCGGATCGGGCTGGGGCAGCCGGTCGCGCACCAGCTTTTGTACCACGATGTCGGAAAGGGGCGCGGGGTCTGCGTGTTCGGCCCGGGCGAAGCTGGCGCTGACGCCAAGCAAAATGCCGCAGATAAGCGCAACGGATTTGCATGCGCGGTGAACTGACAACGGGTGAACTGGTAACGGATGCGCTGGCAACGACATGTGAATCTCCCCTTTAAATTATCGGCTGCATGGTTGCGGCGTTGTTTCTGCTTCAACCCCGCTTGTTGCGGGACATGACAGTCATCGAAACCATCAGCAGCAGCGCCATCAGGATGACGCCCCACTGCGGCAAGGTCGGCACGTCTGAGTTGTCAGAGGCGATGGCGATCTGCGCCGCGACAGTCGTGCTTGCACTGGTGGCATCCCGCACCGTGTAGCTGAAGTTAAAAGTGCCGGCGCTGGCCGGAGTACCGCTGATCAGGCCAGTGCTGGCGTTGAGGATCAAACCGTCCGGCAGATAGCCCGAGGTGACACCCCAGGTGTACGGCGCGGTGCCGCCGCTGGCGGCGAGGTTGAGGCTGAGTGCTTGATATTGGGTGCCCGAAGCCACCAGCTTCGAGGCCGTGATGCCGGTCACGCTTTGGCCGTTGCCGAGGGCGATGGAACGATTGGGCGCAGCAGGATTCCAGCCCAGATAGGCTTCCACCACGTCCGGCACGCCGTTTTTGTTGCTGTCGGCCAGTGTCGCCGCAGGCAGTGTTTGCAGCGCCACGGCGGTGGCGAACGGATCGCCCCCCCAGTTGCCGTCGATGCTCTGGTTGTTGATCAGGAACAGCGAGGCATTATCGATGGTGGCCTGGGCTGCGACGGCCGCAGCATTGCCTGCTATCTTGGCTTGGGTCAACGCGAGATAAGCCAGCGCGGTTTCCAGCGGGCTGCCAGTGGTCGCCAGGGTGTCATCGGCAAATCCGCCGTCGGCTTTTGCGTGGGCGACGATCCAGTTGACACCGTTCGTGATGTAGGTGTCCACGCCCCAGCCCTTAGCCTTGGCATGGCTCAGCATCAGCACGCTATAAGCCGAAGGAATCAAACTGCTGGACGGCGCCGTCGGCGCACTCGCGGAATAGGGCCAGCCGCCATCTGCTGCGTTCTGTTTGCCGGCGACGAATCCCAGAGTAGAGCCAGTGTCGGCATAAGTAGCGCCGCTCACCAGAATCGCGTCGAGGGCGAGCGCGCTGTCCGGAAAAGTGGATTGATACTTGGAGTAGGCACCCCAGGCTTTAGCAAGGTCATTGCGTTGCAGCAGCAGCTGCGACGTCAGGGGAGTGACATTGGCTCCCGAATGGAACAACGCGATGGTCTTGCGCGACAGGCTGTCTACGCTGCTGCCGTCGGCGTTGCCGAGCCACGCCTGGCCCGCCGCATACACATACCCCTGCTTGATGCCGGCATTGGCCAGCGCATCGAGCGCCGCCGCCGTGGGCTGGATCGCCAGGCCGCTTGGACTCTTCCAGCTGCCGTCGCCGCCCTGGTGGGTGACCAGCCAGGCCAGCCCCTTGATGCGGGCTTGGTCAAGCTGGGCCGTGGTCGGAGCGGCCGCCAGACTGTTTGCGGCAATGGTAGACAAGACAATCGACAGCAACAGGCGCGGCAGTGACATGATGTGCTCCCTTTGGGATAAATGTGCGGTATCAGAAATACCCTCCGCGAATGATGGATAACACCCTAGCAGGGCAATATGTCAATCTGACTCTGCAAACCGGGAAAATAGCAGGCCGTTCGGACTATTTAGCGCTACAAACCCGTTGCATCCGCGCCGCAAGCATGCGTCCCAAGCCGGCAGCCGCAAATGCCGCAGCAATCGACAAGGCCAGCCGCCCGCCGCCGTTCAGGAAGTTCATCCAGTAGACCAGGAACGAACCGGCATCAGGGGCGATGTTGGCGATAACCAAATCCTCAATGCTGCCCAGCAACACCAGGGGCACGTCCAGCATTTCCACCAGCAGCAGGAGCGGCACGGCTATGGCCAGCAGCGCAACGCGATGGGGGAGGCTTGCCGCCGGCCACGCCGCGAGCAGGCTCAGCATCAGCAGCGGATGTTGCAGCGCGTGCCCCGCCAGGGTCGAACTGGAGATGCTGCCGCCGGGCGGCAGGCCGTGCCCGGCGACGACGACATAGCGGATCATGTCCAGGGTCAGGGCCACGACCGCTTCGCCACGGTTGTCGGCAAGCGCCAGGCTGGCGATGCGGTAATCGGGAGTAAACCAGCCGATTTCCCAGCGGTAGAGGGGCAGCAGGAACTCGACGTAGTGATGGCCGAATTGCATGGATAACACAAGCAGTGCCAGGTAGGCGGGCAGGAACAGCGCCGCGAACTTAAGCAGCGCTTTTTTGTTCATTTCCGCCGGACGCGCTTTGGCTTGCCCACCACAGGAAGAACAAGACACACAACACGATGATCAGTGTCGGCGCGAGGGTGCCGTGCAACAGGTCGAACCATTTGCGGTCCTGCTGGGCGGCGAAGAACAGGGCGACGATGCGGCCCTGATTTAGTCCATAGACAATCAACATGCCCAGAGCCACGCCCTTGAGCTTGTGCCGCCAAGGAGCCTTGAAAGCGGCGATGGCGGCCAGCAGCAGGAACATGGTTTCCGTGCCTTCGCAGCCGTTGAGCACCGAGAGCGATCCGTGAGGCGAGACGATGCGATGTCCGCTGGCTTGGGCATTTGCATCAGGAGCGATGAGGTTGATGGCGGCGGCGCTGGGCCGCACCGTGGCAAGGTCGATGACCAGATGTTCGACCAAGCTGCCCCGGCTCGCCGAATATCCGTATTGCAGCACGAAGAAGAGCAGCAGGAATACCAATGCGAAGCGCAGTTCCCTGCCGCGCAGGAAAAATCCCGTGGCTTGTTGCAGGCCGGAATCAGGCGGTTCTGTCATGGTCATGTCCAGGCATCACTGTCCCGCTCACCATTCCGCATATGACGTCCCATCTATTGCCGCACCTGGCGCGCCGCTCTTGACATCGTAAACCCGGCCTTTCGCCGAACCCTCTGGAGGTACTGGAACCCATGTCTGGTTGCTTCCCGTCAGCGGGTCGGGTGGTATGCTGCGCAGATATTTTTTGACGACCAAATCATCGAGGGTGTCCGGATATTTCGCATGATCGCCAAAATATTTGTCGATCGCATCGCGCATGCCACTCAAGTCTGCGCGCAAAGCCACTTCTTTCGACTTGTCGACGCTATGGAAATAGCGCGGCATCGTCAAGCTCAATAAGGTTGCGATGATGGCCATGACGACCAGCAATTCGATCAGGGTAAAACCGGGATTGTGGCGATGCTTGGCCATCACCATTCCCGGTATGGAATACCATTGAGTCCGCTGCCAGCCGAAAGCGTATAGACATCGAATAAATCATCCCCTTCCCGTGGCGCGTCCGGCCTGCTCTGATAACTGCGTTTACCCCAGGTCTGTTCGGGGGGCATGTCAGTTTCCTGTGCCAATGGATCACGGGGAATTCTGCGCAGAAAATA
>JAHFQQ010000295.1 GCA_023259235.1 Polaromonas sp.
GCTGGTGGTGGAGTTTGGCAAGCACTTTCGCACTATCGGGTTTGATATCGCTGTGTCCAAAGTGGAGTCATGCCTCAAAGGCGTTGATCCCTCCCGTGAGCTGTCAGACGAAGAATTGAGCGCCTCGTCCCGCGCGGTATACACGGCAGACCCCAGTATGCTGGCGGAGGCAGACATCATTATCGTGGCCGTGCCCACGCCGGTCGACAGCGCCCATATTCCTGATTTTCGCCCGCTCATCGGGTCCAGCACCAGCGTGGGCCGGCACATGAAAAAAGGTGCCATTGTGGTCTACGAGTCCACGGTTTATCCGGGTGCCACCGAAGACGTGTGCATTCCTGTGCTGGAGCGGGAGTCCGGCCTGAAGTGGAAGCACGATTTTTTTGTAGGCTATTCACCTGAACGAATCAACCCCGGCGACAAAGAGCACACCCTCGCCAAAATCCTCAAAATCGTATCGGGCGACACGCCGGAGACGCTGGATAAGGTTGCCAAGCTTTACGAGGCCATCATCCTGCCCGGTGTGCACCGTGCTTCCAGCATCAAGACCGCAGAGGCCGCCAAGGTGATCGAGAACACACAGCGGGATTTGAATATCTCCCTGATGAACGAGCTTTCCATCATTTTCGACAAGCTCGGCATCGACACCACCGAGGTGCTCGAAGCCGCCGGCACCAAATGGAATTTTCTTAAATTCAAGCCGGGCCTGGTCGGCGGCCATTGCATCGGCGTTGATCCCTACTACCTGACTCACAAAGCCGAAATGCTGGGCTACAACCCGCAGGTTATTTTGGCTGGCCGCCGCATCAATGACGGCATGGGCAAGTTCATTGCGGAGCAGACCATCAAGCACATGATCGCGACTGGCAGCTACATCAAGGGCGCCAAGGTCAACGTCCTCGGGCTGACCTTCAAAGAAAATTGTGGCGACCTGCGCAACTCCAAGGTGATCGACATCATCCATGAACTCAAGACCTATGGTGTTGAGGTGTTTGTGACCGATCCGCAGGCCGAGTCAGATGAGGCCATGCACGAATATGGTGTGCCTCTGTTTTCATGGGCTGACATGCCCCGGGCGGACGCCATCGTGGCAGCCGTGGCGCACAAGGAATTCGCCGCGCTGACCATGGAAGATTTCGCAAGAAAGCTGGTCAAGGGCGGCGCATTCATCGACGTCAAGGCCGCTTTTGATCGTAGCGTCATCGAAGGCGCTGGCTACAAGCTCTGGCGCCTTTAAGAGCGATCCGATTACCAGAGTCTGAGCATGCAAGGTGATGACCGTCCCCTCGTCCTCCACGTGATGTATCGCTTTGATACCGGCGGACTGGAGAATGGCATTGTCAACCTCATTAACCATATGCCCTCCGGCGCCTATCGGCATGCCGTGCTGGCCCTGACCGAGGTCACTGATTTCAGTCATCGCATTCAACGCAGCGATGTTGAACTCATTTCATTGGGCAAGCGGCCAGGCCACGGCATCTGGCAGTATCCAAAGTTATTCAAACTGTTCCGGCAATTGCGTCCACAGATCGTGCACAGCCGCAACCTCGCAGCACTGGAGGTGCAAGCCCCAGCCTGGACGGCTGGTGTACCGGTGCGCCTGCACGGCGAACATGGCCGCGATATGGAAGACCTGGATGGCAACAATGTCACCTACCAGCGCGTACGCCGTTTCTACAAGCCTTTTGTCCACCATTACATGGCCCTGTCGCGTGATCTGGCCGACTACCTGGTGCACAAGGTCCACGTACCCCAAGAAAAAATCACGCAGGCCTACAACGGCGTCGATACCGATCGCTTCTGCCCGTCGGTTGAAGGGCCGCAGCCCATTGCTGGATGCCCCTTCAACCCAGCGCAGCACTGGCTGGTGGGCACAGTGGGCCGCATGCAAACCGTCAAAGACCAGCTCATGCTGGCGCATGCTTTTGTGCAAGCCCTGACCCTGGCTCCTGAACTCCAGCAGTGCATGCGGCTGATCATGGTGGGTGAGGGACCGTTGCGCGCGCAGGTCCAGGCGGTGCTGGATTCCGCAGGCGTGGCCCGGCTGGCCTGGTTGCCCGGCGAGCGAACCGACGTGGCGGACATCATGCGTGGTCTGCACGCATTTGCGTTGCCCTCTCTGGCCGAAGGCATCTCCAACACCATTCTGGAGGCAATGGCCAGTAGCCTGCCGGTAGTCGCCACGGCCGTCGGTGGCAATGCCGACCTGGTGATCCAGGGGCAAACTGGCTACATCGTTCCATCCGCCCATCCGCAAGCCATGGCGCAACAGTTGGTAGCGCTGGCCGCCAATCCTGAGCGGGCCCAGCGCATGGGTCGGGCCGGTCGCCAGCGTGTGCAGGCTACGTTTAGCATGCAGGCCATGGTCGCCACCTATCAGCGGGTGTACGACCAGCAGTTGCGCCGCACAGGTTTCATACACTCCAGTCCACAACATCAATAGACACTCATGTGCGGCATTACCGGCATTTTTGACACCCGCGGCGGCAGCGATATCAACCGCGTCGTGCTCCAGCGCATGAACGACTCGCAGGTGCATCGCGGTCCGGATGAAGGCAGTCTGCATGTCGAACCGGGCGTGGGTCTGGGCCATCGGCGGCTGTCCATCATCGACATCGCGACCGGCCAGCAGCCGCTGTTCAACGAAGATGGTTCCGTGGTGGTGGTGTTCAACGGCGAAATCTACAACTACCAGCAACTCATCCCCGAGCTGCAGGCGCTCGGCCATGCGTTTCACTCCAAGAGCGACACCGAAGTCATCGTCCACGCGTGGGAAGCCTGGGGCGCCGACTGCGTCAAGCGTTTTCGCGGCATGTTTTCCTTTGCCCTCTGGGACCGCAACCGGCAAACCTTTTTCATGGCGCGCGACCGGCTGGGCGTCAAACCGATGTACTACGCGCTGTTGGACGATGGCACGCTGCTGTTCGGTTCTGAACTCAAGTCGATTCTGGCCAACGGCGGCCTGCGTCGCGACATTGATCCACTGGCCGTGGAAGAGTACTTTGCGCTGGGCTATGTGGCCGAACCGCGAAGCATTTTCAAACAGGCCAAAAAGCTGCCGCCGGCGCACACCCTCACCATCCGGCGCGGGCAACCGGTGGGTGAGCCGGTGGCGTACTGGGACGTTCACTTCAGTCTGGACAACCCGATCTCCGGGGCCAACGCCCAGACCGAGCTGGTTGAGCGCCTGCAAGAGTCCGTGCGTCTGCGCCTGATTGCGGAGGTACCGCTCGGCGCTTTCCTCTCTGGAGGAGTGGACAGCAGCGCCGTGGTTGCCGTCATGGCCGGTCTTTCGTCAGAGCCGGTCAACACCTGCTCCATAGGCTTTGACGATCCCGCTTTCAACGAATCTGCATTTGCGCAAAAAGTAGCCGACCGGTACCACACCAACCATCGTCTTGAAGTCGTCAAGAGCGACGATTTCGACCTCATCGACACGCTGGCGCACCTGTACGACGAACCTTACGCTGACAGTTCGGCCATCCCTACCTACCGGGTCTGCCAGTTGGCACGCAAGCACGTCACAGTAGCGCTGTCAGGTGACGGCGGCGACGAGTCTTTTGGAGGCTATCGGCGCTACCGACAGCACCTGATGGAAGAGCATATGCGCGACGCGCTACCAAAGAGTGTGCGCAGCCCGGTGTTTGGCCTGCTGGGCAGGCTCTACCCCAAGGCCGACTGGGCACCGCGCATGTTTCGCGCCAAGACCACGTTCGAGGGATTGGCCCGCAGTTCCGTGGAGGCCTATTTTCACTCGGTCTCCATCCTGCGTGGCCCCATGCGTGAGGCGCTGTTCA
>JAHFQQ010000296.1 GCA_023259235.1 Polaromonas sp.
GACCAATTGCGCGACCTGGACATTTTCGACAAGCTTTCCAAGTTGGCCGGGCTTGAAAGCAGCAAGGTCTTAGCGGGCGCCCGCGCCATGCGGCTGACCCAGCAGTCAAGGCTCAAAGCAGAAACCGCTCAGGCCCACGGTGCAGCGAGCGCTGCTGCTGCGCAAAGCTGGGCTGGCACCAACGGCAAATTTGATGATCTGATCGCACATTGAGGCACACCATGACACTTGAAAAACTTCACGAAGCGACCCGGCAATCTCTGCTCGACCTTGAGCGCCAGATTCGGACGCTGCGCTATGAACTTCATGCTGCCCGCGCTGAAATCGGCGACCTGCATGACCGCCTGAACGCGCTGGAGGTGCACCCTGGTGCTGAGGAGACTGGAATCGCCTGACAGCGTTACCGCTCAGACCGAAGCCCGCCGCGTGCGGGTTTTCTTTTGGCCTGGTGCAGGCGGTAGAGGCACGCCCACACGCGACCGCTGATCTGGTGAAAGTGTCAGGGTTTTGTCGCTTGGCTGCCACGGGTAACAACACCCGCCGGATTGTTACCCCAGTGTTACCCTGAATTGATATTGCTAGCTATTTGAGAGCGACAAACCTACTGTTTATTGGTCTGCCCGGAGGGGATCGAACCCCCGACCCTCAGCTTAGAAGGCTGATGCTCTATCCAACTGAGCTACGGGCAGATATAAAAGCAGATATGAAAAAAGCCCACGGAGTGAGCTTTTTTTGAACGAATTCTTGGTCGGAGTACAAGGATTCGAACCTTGGACCCCCTGGTCCCAAACCAGGTGCGCTACCAGACTGCGCCACACTCCGAAGTGGATGATTATAGCCTTATAGCCGCCTCCGAGTAGAACCTGTGACGCAGGCTCAACTCAAAGCTTTACATATTCATACGCCACCGGGTTGGCGTTAATTCCGCGATCCGGCGGTGCAATCCAGGCGGCCATTTTGCCGGGTTCGGTGACCCGGTTCATCAGGCTTTTGACAAAGGTGAGATCCGCGGGGGTAGGCAACCATTGGTCTTCTTTGGCATCAAACTCCATCGTGCTCAAGGGGTTGCCCTGCGGGTCGGTGGCGGTGCCCGCCCACGCACCGACTTGACGGTGAAACCGGATCGATGGCAAGGCAAGCTCAAAGTCCACTCCTGCTCGCTTGATCGCCATGTTCCATCGGGTCACGCCGACGTTGCAGTCTTTAACGTATTCCAGGCGGGTAATCTCGTTCATGCCATTGCGCGTGGAAATGGTCTCGCTTTTCATGCCGCCCCGGCCGTCAGGCACCTGAATGCTCATTGCGGTGTCGATCTCGACATGGTCGGCAAATTTGGCTTCGTCGGGTCGGCCCTTGATGCCGCTGCTGAAGTAATTGGCAGCATTGCTGGAAGCCTCCGAGCCAAACAGGTCCAGCGAACTGCTGAACCAGAAGTTCATGAATTTCTGGATGGTCGGCAGGTCGATCGCGCCAGCTTTGCGCAGGGTGGTCACATCGTTCGTATCGAGCTCCTTCATCACTTCCAGCGTGCGCTTGATCACGCGGCCGACGCCAGTCTCGCCCACGAACATGTGGTGCGCTTCCTCGGTCAGCATGAAGCGCGTGGTGCGCGCCAACGGATCGAACGCAGATTCGGCAAAGCTCTTGAGCTGGAACTTGCCGTCACGATCGGTGAAATAGGTGAACATGTAGAAGCTCAGCCAGTTGTCTATGGGTTCGTTGAAGGTGCCAATGATGCGCGGCTTGTCAGCATCGCCGCTGTGGCGCATCAGCAGTTCTTCGGCCTCTTCGCGGCCGTCGCGGCCAAAGTGGGCGTGCAGCAGATAGACCATGGCCCAGAGGTGGCGGCCCTCCTCCACATTGACCTGAAACAGGTTGCGCAGGTCGTACAGGGAAGGCGCGGTATGGCCCAGCAGACGCTGCTGCTCGACCGACGCTGGCTCGGTGTCGCCCTGCGTGACGATGAGGCGGCGGAAGGTACTGCGGTATTCGCCGGGCACGTCCTGCCAGACGTCCTCGCCCATATGGTCCCCAAAGCCGATCTTGCGGCCGTCTTCCTTGTCGGCCAGAAAGATGCCCCAGCGGTAGTCGGGCATGGGCGTGTAGCCGTAGCTCGCCCAGCCCTGCGCGTCCACACCGACGGCGGTGCGCAAATACACTTCCTTGGCCTTGAAGTCGCTCGGGCCCATTTCGTCCCACCAGTTCAAAAAAGCAGGCTGCCAGTGTTCCAGCGCGCGCTGCAACTGCCGGTTTTCGCCGAGGTTCACGTTGTTGGGAATCAGGGCTTGCAGGTCAATGGTGCTCATGGTGTTTCCTTGATCATTGGAGATAGTGTGATGGGCCGCCTCTGGGCAAAAATCGATCCTCTCGGGGCAGCGTATCACGCGCGGAGAAAAACGTGCGGGCTATACCCTTTTCCAGTTGAATTTGGCTTTTTTTCCGGTGCCAAAGAGCTTCAGGGCGCCCTCCTCGCCCACCGCATTGGGCCGGATAAAAATCCAGTTTTGCCAGGCCGACAGGCGGCCAAAGACACGCGTTTCCATGGTTTCCCTGCCGGGAAAGCGCAGTGACGCCTCCATGCCGGTCAATGCATCGGGCGACAGGCTGGCACGTTCTTCCAGCATGATGCGAATCTCGTCCGCCCAGTCGATGTCGTCGGGTGCAAGGGTCACCAGGCCGAGTGCCAGCGCCTGGTCGGTACGCAGCGGGCTGTTGCCGAGTTGCTGGAGTTGCGCGATGGTGGCGGCGTCTTCGCAAAAGCGGGTCTGCAGGCGGGTCAGGCCATTGACTGCCGGGAACCAGCCGAAATTGGCAGCGCTCAACTGCAACGCGGGCGCGCTATCGGGGGCGTCTGGCAAGTCGAGCATGTAGATGCGGTCGCAAGCCAGCGCAAGCTCATAAAACGTCCCGACAAAACATGAACCGCTATCGGCCAGCGCAATCAGCGAACGGCTGGTCACGTCGAGGCGTGCCAGGGTTCGTCGCAACGCTCCGATGGTTTCCTTTACCAGCCAGTGGTCCTTGAGTTGCGCCAGAACTTCGTCCATGTGGGCAACCTGGCTGGCATCGCCTCGCGCCCGGATGACCCAGGTACCGACTTCCGGCTCATTGGTGCGCAGATTAAGGATGGCGTCGTCCAGTTCGCGCTGCAGTTTCAGCGGGTACCAGTCAGCGCCGCGCGCTTCGATACTTTGTGGCGTGGACTCGATGGCCGCGACGGGCGCATTGACAGTGAAGGTAGCCACGCGCTTGTCGCGGTCCACCAGAACATCAACCAGACCGTAGTGGTAGCCGACATCGTCAATGGTCATCTTCAAAGGTGTTAATTGAATACCTTTTTGGCCACTACCTCTTGTGGATTGGGCGCATAGTGCTTCTATTTCAATAGCAAGCAAAGCGCTGAACTGTTGCGGCTTGGCACAGGCGTCAATCAGTTTCCAGTCCCGGGCGCGATCAGCGCGCACGCCTTCGCTGGTGGTGCAGAAAATGTCAGCCAGGTCGCGTCGCACCTTGCGTTTGTCGGTCACGCGGGTCAGGCCGCCAGTGCCTGGCAGCACGCCGAGCAGTGGTACTTCGGGCAGGCTTACGGTAGAGTTGCGGTCGTCAACCATCGCAATGCGGTCGCAGGCCAGTGCCAACTCGTAGCCGCCGCCGGCGCAGGCGCCAGTCACCGCAGCAATGCTTTTCAGGCCGTCGTGTTGCGATGAATCTTCAAGGCCGTTGCGGGTTTCATTGGTGAACTTGCAAAAATTCACCTTCCAGCTGTGGCTGGAC
>JAHFQQ010000297.1 GCA_023259235.1 Polaromonas sp.
CGTCAGCTGTGCCCAATTTGCAGGGTGCCCTGCTTGCCATCATTCCATTGCTGGGCATGGCTCTTGTGATGGCCTGGCGCTCGCCGTGGCGTGCGTTCATGCTGACCCTCTGGCTGGCCTTATGCGCTGCGCTCTACAGCATCGGCGGCTGGCTGCTGACACACTACATCTGGGTCTTTTTCCTGCAGCATGCAGGCATGTATGCACTGCTCTGCGCGGCTTTCGGCTGGACCCTATCGGGCGGCCGGACACCAATGATTACGCGCTTTGCACGCATCGTGCACGGCAACCTCTCGCCAGCGCTGATTCGCTACACGCGGTCCGTCACCTGGGCCTGGACCCTTTATTTCGGCGGCGTTGCCGGGCTTTCGCTATTGCTGTTCTGGCTCGCACCCATTGCCGTCTGGTCGATCTTTGCCAACCTGCTGGGCATTCCCTTGCTGGTGCTGATGTTCGTGGGTGAATATGCGGTGCGCTGGCGTGTGCTGCCGGCTGCCGACCGGGCCGGACCACTGGACGCGATCCGCGCCTACCGGCAGGCCAGTTCAGGAAACAAGGCGCGACGGGCATGAACACCTTCCCGCTGATTACGCATTGCGCTCCTGAAGACGTGCTGGCCTACAGCCATGGCAAGCCCATCAGCGTCGCGCGTTTTCTGGCCGATGTCAGGCAGCTCGCGGCAGCGTTGCCAGCCGGGCACCATATCCTCAACGCCTGCGCCGACCGCTACCGTTTTACCGTTGGCATGGCGGCGGCCTTGCTGGCGGACAAAATCAGCCTGCTGCCACCGACGCTCACGCCGGAAATGGTACGCCAGCTAAGGCACTTCGCGCCTGACGTCTTTTGCCTGACGGACCAGCCGCAGTCGATCGATTTGCCGCATTGTGGATGGGCTGACCTGATGGCTGGGCGCGCACCCGTTGCGGCCGGCGCACGAACCAGTACGGCCGGCATTCCGCAGATTCCCGGTTCACGTACAGCCGCCATCGTGTTCACCTCGGGCTCAACCGGCCTGCCCGTGGCGCACCGCAAAAGCTGGGGTGGACTGGTTCGCAACGTGCGTGCCGAAGCTGAGCGGCTCGGCCTGGCGGATGGGCGACGCCACAGCATTGTGGCTACTGTACCGCCGCAACACATGTATGGCTTTGAGTCCAGCGTGCTGATTGCCCTGCAAAGCGGCGCTGCAATAGACGCCGCCCGGCCGTTTTACCCGGCCGACATTGCCGCAGCACTGGCGACGGCGACGCGCCCCTGCGTGCTCGTTACCACGCCCATACATCTGAAGGTATTGCTTGCCTCGGGCCTGGACATTCCCCTGCCCGATCTGGTGCTGTCGGCGACAGCACCCATGCCCCCGCAGTTGGCGCTGGCCGTCGAAGCCCGCCTGGGGGCTCCCCTGCTCGAGATTTATGGCTCAACCGAGACCGGCCAGATCGCTTCCCGCCACACTACCAAAACTGCGGAATGGACGCTTTTTCCGGGAGTCACGCTGCACACCGCCGAAGGCCGCATGTGGGCTTCAGGCGGACATGTCGAGCAGCCCACGCCCATGACGGACGAGCTCGAACTGGTCACCGACGAGCGCTTTTTGCTGCACGGCCGCACCGCCGATCTCGTCAATATAGCGGGTAAACGCAGTTCGCTCGACTACCTGAATTACCAGCTGAATGCCGTGCCAGGCGTGATCGACGGCGCATTCTTCATGCCTGACGAGACTGAAGGCGATGACGGCACCGTGATTCGCCTGACGGCCTTTGCAGTCGCGCCCGGCATGTCGGTATCGACTTTGCTGGCGGCCCTGCGTGAGCGCATTGACGCTATTTTCATGCCCCGGCCGCTGGTGCTGCTCGATGCGCTGCCACGCAACAGCACCGGCAAGCTGCCGCGCAGCGCACTGCAGGCGCTGGCGCATCAGCGCAAAGGCCCCAACCATGCACGCTGAAACCACGCTCCAGATTGCGCCGGACCACCCGGCTTTTGCCGGCCATTTTCCGGGCGTGCCGATGCTGCCCGGGGTGGTCTTGCTTGACGCCGCCATCCATGCCGCGCAACAAACGCTGTGCCAGCCGGCATCAGCAGACAGCTTGAACACGGCCTGCCAGATCAGTTCGGCCAAGTTCCTCAGCCCGGTCGGACCAGGCGAAACGTTAAGCATTTTCTGCACCTCCAGCGCCTCGGGCAGCATACGTTTCGACATCTCGAGCGGCGGTCGCAAGGTCGCCACCGGGACGCTCGTGTTGCCACCGCCATGAGCCCCAAGCGCAACACCGCACAGTCAGCGGCTGCTGGCTGGAAACGCAACCCGGAACGCAGCAACCTGTTCTGGCTGCGCGTGATGACATGGATTTCACTCAGGCTTGGGCGACGCGTGGCCCGGGTCGTGCTTTACGCCATTGCGGCGTACTTCCTGGCGTTTGCGCCGACCGCACGCCAGATGTCGCGCGGGTATCTGCGCCGCGTGCTCAAGCTTGCATCGCCCGCCGCAGTCGGCTGGCGCCACCTGTTCCGGCATTTTCTGAGTTTCGCATCGGTGATCCACGACCGCGTCTATCTGGTCAATGAGCGCTTCGATCTGTTCGACATCCGCATACACAACCAGGCACTTATCGACAAGATCGTGGCCGATGGCAAGGGGGCTTTCCTGATCGGCGCGCACATGGGCAGCTTCGAGGTGCTTCGGGCCATCGGCCGCAAGCAGCCCGGCCTGCGCGTGGCAATGGCCATGTATGAAGAAAATGCGCGCAAGCTCAATGCGGCGCTCGGCGCCATCAACCCGGGCGCGCGGCAGGATGTCATTGCCCTGGGCCACATCGACTCGATGATTCGGGTCAATGAGTTGCTGGCCCGGGGAACCGTCGTCGGGATGATGGGTGACCGCTCGCTGGGCAACGACGAGACCCTTGCGGTTGATTTTCTGGGTGACCCGGCCGAGTTGCCGCTCGGGCCATTCCGGATGGCGGCGATTCTCAAGCGCCCGGTGCTTTTCATGATCGGGATCTATCTGGGTGGCAACCGCTACGACATCCACTTTGAGCCTCTCGCTGATTTTTCGACGCCGGCGCAGGCGCGCGGCCGTGCGCTGGCCGTGCAGGACGCCATGACGCGCTATGCTGCGCTGATGGAGCAAAACTGCTGCCGCGCGCCCTACAACTGGTTTAATTTTTTTGACTTCTGGCAACCCCGCGTGACACCGCAAGCCGGGCCATCCACGGGCATCAAATGACTCATACCGTCGATTCCTCAACGCTGGCTGTCAAGCGGTTCCGCACGCCGGGTGGCCTCCTGAAGAGCCTGGCCGTCGCGCTGGCCGTGGGCCTGACCCTTGTCACGCTGAGCCCGGCCGCTTTCGCCGCCTGGGATCTCCAGCAGTTGATGGAAACGCTGGCGCAGAGCAAATCGGGCCGCGCCCGCTTTGTCGAGCGTAAATCCATCGCCATGCTCGACAAGCCGGTGGAATCGTCCGGCGAGTTGCTCTACAGCGCGCCTGACCACCTGGAAAAACGCACCCTCAAGCCGCGCGCTGAATCGATGAGTGTGACCGGCGATGAATTGCGCATCGAACGCGGCCGCCAGACCTACAACCTGCAATTGCAAAGCTACCCGGAGCTGGCCGCTTTCATCGACAGCATACGCGGCACCCTGGCAGGCAACCGCAAGGCGCTGGAGCGCAACTTCCGGCTGAATCTGGAGGGCAGCGCTGAACACTGGAGCCTGCAGTTGCTGCCACTGGACGAGAAAATGCAGGCCGTGATCCAGCATATCCGCA
>JAHFQQ010000298.1 GCA_023259235.1 Polaromonas sp.
GAGCAGATCGAACACGGCCCTGAGCACGCTGATGCCGCCGCCAATAACGGCGCGCCGGTCGTCTTTCATGCCATCGAGCTTCA
This sequence comes from Polaromonas sp., assembly GCA_023259235.1. Taxonomy (GTDB): domain Bacteria; phylum Pseudomonadota; class Gammaproteobacteria; order Burkholderiales; family Burkholderiaceae_C; genus Polaromonas. Next base: position 84 of record JAHFQQ010000298.1, read on the forward strand.
GACGATCAGCGCTTTGCGCTTTGATCAGGCGGTCGAGCAACCAGTCCAGCCCTTCACGCGTGACAACAGCAGGCGACCCTCCTGCTGCAGTCAGGGCGTCGCTCACTGCCCCTATCGTGCCGGAAGCGCCGTAGGCCACATCCCAAGCGCCGGTGCGGTAGGCGTTGACAGCTTCGTCAAGCACTGCCTTGGCGGCAATTTCGGCCATTTCAAAAGCGTGGGGGCTGAACTGACCTTCTGCAAAGTACTTCATCGACCAGGCCACGCTACCGACGCAGTAGGACTCCATGGTGCGCGCGTCAAGTCCCTCACCCATGATCATTTCGGTCGAGCGACCGCCAATGTCCACCACCAGGCGCCGCTCGTCCGATTGCGGCAGCAGGCGGGCCACGCCCAGGTAAATAAGCCGGGCTTCTTCATTCCCTGAAATGACGTCGATTGGAAAGCCGAGGGTTTTGCAGGCGCGCAGCAGAAATTCTTCGCGATTGCGCGCTTCGCGCAAGGTCTGCGTCGCAACTGCCCGGACTTGCACTTTTTTGAAGCCCGCCAGCCGCTCCCCAAAGCGCGCCAGGCAGTCCCAGCCGCGGTGCATGGCCTCCGGTGTCAGATTACCATCCGCGTCCAGCCCGTTACCCTGGCGGACCGTCTCCTTGAGGTATTCAATGCGGTGAATCTGTTCGTGGTCGAAGCGGCCAATTTCAAGGCGGAAGCTGTTGGACCCTAAATCCACAGCGGCGAGCAGCGTTCCGTTTTGCATGTCTGGGTTTCTTTTCTCAGACCCAGCATAGCATTCGCGCGGCACCCGCATGCCTGATTTATCCGATAAGGCGGCCATCAACCGTCAACATGCTTTGTGTGACATAGGCGCTGCTTCGCCGCTGTGGATTGAAGTGGACGAGGAAGCCGCCTACATCGAGGTTGTCGCGGCGCTGAAAGGCGGTCAATACACTCGGGCGTGTCAGCGCGCCATCAATTTCGGCAAGAACTTCGTAGGTATATCGTGCCGCGATGTATCCCGCCAGGCTCAAGGAGGTGGGCGGCTCATCAAAGAGACGGGCCAGCGTTTCCCGGTAGGCGCGCACCACTGGCAGGCTGGCATTGACCATGGGGACCGGTTGCGTCGCAATGACCGGGGTGTTGCGGGCGGCACCCATTTGCATCAGGGTCTGCAAATTGACGTCGGCCAGCGCCACGATATAGCGCTGGCGGGACTGTTTCTCCAGGCCCAGGGTGAACTCTGCCAGCTCTGGCGTGCCGCCGATAAACAGCAAAATCGCCGGCGTGCGAGGCGTCAATTTCTGGCCCATGGCCCGCAGGTCGTCAGCGCCGCGAAACGATTGCAGCGTGAGCCGCATGTCACTTGCAATACGCTCTACTTCACCGTGATACGCTGTGTAGTCGCGGGCAGACGCGTAAACCGCGCCAAGCTCCTGCAAGCCCATGACTGACAGTGTCTTGAGGGCGTGGGCAATTTGCTCCTGACGCGCCGCAAAGATCGGGAAAGTCTGTTCGTCGACTTCCATACTGGCGTTTTGCAGCCAGGGCGCAACGTGAGCCAGGCCCAGGCCATCCTTGCGGACTTGAGTCACAACCTGGCTTGCCAATTGATCGCCCACACTGCCCGACAACACGACGCAGCCAGGGTTGTCCCGGATGGTGTTGAGTGCGCTAAGCAAACTGGCGGGAGAGCCGTCCGTCCCCAGCGCCAGATGCTGGACCTTGCGGCCTCGAATGCCACCGCGTGAATTGATGTCTTGCCAGGCCGCGCGCGAACCGATCAGGAAGTCTTTTGACACGTCCTGTTGAGCCAGTGAATAGTCAACGACCTGTGCCACGACCAAGCCGCGCGCGGCATTCACCGATTTGCCGGGCTGTGCCCGGAGCGGGGCGACCGCGCTGGCCGCCAGCACCGACGCGCCCTGCAAAATCCGCCGGCGACTAAAAATGTTTTTTTGAAAAGGCATGGTCTTCCCCATGGTGCAGCCACCACGGCCCCACCATTCAGATTAAATTACTATTGAATAAATAGCAGCTAGTTCCTGGTGTACGGAGCGCTGGCCGGGAATGAGAGCAGAGCAGGAAGAACCAGGCCACCAAGGCCCGTATTGCAATCCCTATTTCTTTTGCAGAGGAATCATCACGCGGTCAACGATGTGGACGACACCGTTGCTGGCAGCGATATCGGCGGTTTGAACCATGGATTCTTCCACCGTGACGAAGTCGCCGGCTTTTGCGAGGGCAACGCTGGCGCCATTAACAGTTTTTGCGGAACCGTTTTTAACGTCCGCAGCCATTACTTTGGTGGGAAGAACGTGGTATGCGAGGACCTCTTTGAGCATGGCCGGATCATCGGCCAGCGCTTTCATCGTTTTGTTGGGTATGGCCTTGAACGCGTCGTTGGTTGGGGCAAACACGGTATACGGTCCGGCGCCATTGAGGGCAGGGGTTAAACCCGCTTTGACGATAAGGCTGCTGAGCGTACTGAGTGACGGGTTGGCGGCAATGGTGTCCGCCACCGACATCTGGGCCTGACGGGTTGCACAACCGCCGAGGGCGGCAACAGTTGCGACGATGAACAGAATACGGCGATTGAGCATTAAGAGTTCTCCTGGTTAAGACAGCGCCAAGCTTAGGAGACGTTAATGACAGATTCGTGGCATAAATTTGAATTTTTTATGACACCTTGCAGAGTTTAAAACGTCCTTGCCGGGTGAGGCACCGACTGTCACATCTTTGTCATACAAGATTTTTATAGTTAGCGCTTCTTCCTTATCAACCAAAGAGGTGTTTTGATGAAAATGAGTTTCAAATTTTCGCTGGCTAGCGCAGTTGGCGTTGTCGTTTTGTCTTTATCCACTCTCGCATCCGCACAGGAAATTACCGGTGCTGGTGCCTCCTTCCCTGCACCCGTCTACGCCAAGTGGGCTTCGGACTACAACAAGGCGACCGGAGTCAGGGTTAACTATCAATCGGTCGGTTCCGGTGCCGGCATCAAACAGATCGATTCAAAAACTGTGGACTTTGGTGCATCCGACATGCCACAGACGGACGAAATCCTCGCAAAAAAAGGTCAAATGCAATTCCCCGCCGTGATTGGCGGCACGGTGCCGGTGGTTAATATCAAGGGCATCGCTCCGGGCCAAATGAAGCTGGACGGCCAAGTGCTTGGTGATATTTATCTGGGCAAGATCACCAAGTGGAGCGATCCTGCCATCAAGGCGCTCAATCCAACATTGCCTTTGCCCGATGCCGCAATTTCGCCTGTTCGCCGTGCCGATGGCTCGGGCACCACTTTTAACTTCACCAACTATCTGAGCCGCGTTCACCCCGAATGGAAAGCCAAAGTCGGCGAGGGCACGGCCGTGAATTGGCCGGTGGGTGCGGGCGGCAAAGGGAACGAAGGCGTTGCCGCGTTTGTCAACCGCTTGCCTAACTCTATCGGCTATATTGAGTATGCGTACGTGAAGCAAAACAAGATGACTTACACCTTGATGAAAAACAGGGACGGCGTCTTCGTGGCACCCGATCAGGCCGCATTTGCCGCTGCAGCAGCGGGTGCTGACTGGAATAAGTCTTTTTATCAGCTGATCACTGACCAGCCTGGTAAAAACGCCTGGCCGATCTCTACCGCGACCTTCATCCTGATGCATCTTAAACAGGACAAGCCAGCCAGTGCGACC
>JAHFQQ010000051.1 GCA_023259235.1 Polaromonas sp.
TCAAGGTGACAGCTTGGCACTGGCTCCGCTGGACTTTATCAAGATTGATATTGAGGGATATGAGCCATTCGCATTACAGGGTCTTTGCAGCACCTTAAAGCAGTCACCCAAGGTAAAAATTCTCTGCGAATTCTCTCCCCTTTCACTCCTCGAGGCTGGTTATTCCCCCGTACTATTTCTCCAGGAAATGCATGATCTTGGTTTTTATCTGGTTGCTCAGGAACAACAAGCCTGGAAGCAGACGGATTATCAGGAAATTGTGCGAGCGCTCCAACGTATTCCAGCATCGGCAATTGCTGAATTTGAAAGCAGTCTCAGGCGCGCAGATGGCAATCAGACAATTACGGAGAAAGGCATGTCATTTCTCAAGCAACATGCTTATCCTCGACCAATTTTGGAAAATCTACTTTTTGTCGCGCCTGATGCTTGGCAATCAGTCTGTAAAGTGCTCAATATAAAACCAGATACACAAAATCAAAAGTGGTTGCATAAATTTGGAAAATTGGTCAAATCGAAATTTTTTGCGTGAGGTCCGGATTCTTATGGTTGGATAGATCGCAAGCAGCGGATCAAGATGAAAGTGATGAATTCGCGCCCAGGGCGAGGCGCAGCGAAGGCTGTGCGCCGCCACAAGGTTTGCGCCTTGCCCCTGGGTGCATAGACGCGCTTTTATGTTTCGATACTTTCGGGTTGCAGCACTAACAGCGCCACCCGGACCACTCACTTGAAGGTCGCGGCCCAGAGCTGCTCAATCGCGTCGCGCTCGGCCTGCTGCGCGGGCGCAGTGACCTGCGTCGGCTCCTCGTTGAGTCGGGCATGGTGCTGGATACGCCGCAGTTCGCGGTAGGCGCTGGCAGCGCGCTGGCCGACGCCCTGTGGCAGCAGGCCGGCCAGTTCGGCGCGCTGCAGCAGGGCGATGTTGCCCACGTTGTCGGCCAGTTCGGGGTGCCGCCCCGATTCGGAGAGCACCAGGTATTGCACCGCGAATTCGGCATCCACCATGCCGCCGGCACTGTGTTTCACGTCAAATTTTCCGGCCTTGACCGGATGCGCTGCCCGCACTTTTTCGCGCATGGCAACAATTTCCTGCCGCAACGCTGCCGGATCGCGCGGCGCGGTGATCACGCCATGCCGAACAGCGTCAAAACGCTGTCGCAGCGACTCATCGCCCAGCACGAAACGCGCTCGCGTCATGGCTTGGTGTTCCCAGGTCCAGGCGGTGTTGCTGCCGCGCTGCTGCTGGTAACGGCTGTAGGCTTCAAATGGGGTGACCAGCAGACCCGAGTTGCCATTGGGGCGCAGCGCCGTGTCAATCTCGAACAGGTCACCCTCACCGGTCTTGAGCGTCAGCCAGTTGATCAGCTTGCGCACAAAGGCGGCATAGACCTCGGATGCGCGTTCGTCATCGTCTTCATAGACAAACACGATGTCCAGATCGCTGCCGTACGAAAGCTCCTTGCCGCCCAGCTTGCCGTAGGCAATGATGGCGAACTGCGGGGCCTCGCGGTGCCTGTTCTTGAGGCGCTGCCAACACCACTCGGCGGTGATGCGTAAAACAGCATCGGCCAGCGCGCTCAAATCGTCGGCAACCTGCTCCACGGTGAGCACGCCTTCCACATCACGCGCCAGCGTGCGAAATACCTCGGCGTGGTGGGCACGGCGCAGCAGGTTCAGGCAGCTTTCCTCATCGTCTTCACCGGTGCGTTTGAGGGCGGCCAGCCGCCGCTGCAACTCCTGGGCCAGGGTTGACGGATCAAAACGCTCATGCATCAGTGCATCGCTGGCGAGTTCATCGATGACCCCGGGGTGCCGGAGCAGATAGCGCGCAGGCCATTTGGCCGAACCGAGCAGGCGCAGCAGCCGTTCGTGAACGGCCGGGCGCTCCAGCAGCAGCGCCAGATAGCTCTCGCGCCTGAGCAGGGGCTCCATCCAGTCAATCAGCCGCAGCGCGGCCTCTTCGGTCACCGCGCCTTCGTTCAACCATAGCGCGGTACGTTGCAGCAGCCGTGCCAGCCGGACGCGCGAGTCCTCGCGCAGGGCGAGCACCCTGGGTTGCTGGCGCCACAGCGTCAGGCGGGCGCGAAATTTCTCGGGCCATTGCAGCGGCAGCTGCTCGAGCAGATCGTCAAGCCGTTGCGGTGCGGAATCGGTCGAAGTGGCAGCCTTGCCACAACCCTTGCATTCGGTCTTGCCGCCAAGCAACTTGTCAAACTCACCAGCGACCAGTTCGCGGTGCGCGTCGAGTTCGCCCAGAAATTCGCAGCAGTTTTGAAAGCCCATGGTTCGCGTAATCCAGGCCAGATCGTCGTCCCCGCTCGGTAGCACATGAGTTTGCTGGTCATCGAGATACTGGATACGGTGCTCGACGCGACGCAGGAAAACGTAGGCCCTTGCCAGCGCATCGGCCGTGTCCTGCGGCATCAGTGCGGCGCTGGCAACGCGCTGCAATGCGTCAAGCGTGGGGCGGGTGCGCAATTCGGGAAACTGCCCGCCGCGCACCACCTGCAGCAGTTGCACGGTGAATTCAATCTCGCGAATGCCGCCGCGCGACATTTTTACGTCATTCGCGCGTTCGGGGTGGCCAGCGCAGCGCCTGGCCGCGTGCTCGCGAATTTGCCGGTGCAGGATGCGCAGCGCATCAAACACGTTGTAGTCCAGATAACGCCTGAAGACGAAAGGCAACACCGAGCCGCGCAGGGCCTGCGCCGAGCCCTTGCGGATGCCATCCAGCGGCGCGACGACCCGGCTTTTCAGCCATGCAAAGCGCTCCCATTCGCGCCCCTCCGCCTGAAAATATTCTTCCAGTGCGCCAAGGGAAATGGCGGCCGGCCCACTGCTGCCATGGGGCCGAAGTGCCAGATCGATCCGGAACACAAAGCCGTTCTCGGTAGCGTCGCCAATCAGGCTGAAAACTGCCCTGACCTGGTTCGCAAAGTATTCGTGGTTGGATATCTGGCCGCGGCCATCGCCACGGCCCGCCGTCTGGCCATCGTGATCATAGATATAGATCAGGTCAATATCGCTGGAAACATTGAGTTCGCGCGCGCCCAGCTTGCCCATGCCCACCACCCACATCCGGGCGGGCGTGCCATCCGGGGCCTGCGGGGCACCATGCAACGCGTCGAGCGCCTTGCGCGAATCCACCATGGCGGCATCGAGTGCCAGTTCCGCCAAGTCGGTCATGGCCTGGGTGACCACGGCCAGCGGGGCCTGGCCGTCACAGTCGAGCACCACCAGCCGCTCCATTACCAGTTGGCGCAGCACGCGCAGCGCGGCGCCGGTTTCCAGACCGCTTTCCAGAAGGGCTTCCAGGGTGCCTTGCATGGCCACCCGCACTGGCGCTCCAGCAGGCAGCAAGGACAGTTGCGCCGCATGGCGCCGCCGGATGCGCTGGACACACCGGGAATATCCCGACGCAGCCGGACTGCCGGGCAACGGGCTGTCAACGGTAACGCGTGAGGGGAGGGTCATCACATTCGTTCACAAAACTTCACACTGTCAGCCCAAGCGAACAACGGTGCCGACGGTCATAATTCCCATGTCAATGGTGCCCATGATTTTCAACCTGCCTGCCTTGCCGTTCCGACGCCAGCGATGGATCGCGTGGACCGTGCGCTTGTTGTTGTGGCTGGTTGTGGCGGCATGGCTGCTTTTTGGGCTGAGCGTGCTGGTGCTGCATGGCTGGATTGTGCCGCGAATCGGAGATTTTCGTCCGCGTCTGGAAATCGTGGCCAGCCAGGCGCTGGGGGTACCGGTTCGCATTGGCCGGATCACCGCACGTTCGCAGGGCATGATCCCCACCTTTGAACTGAGTGATGTGACGCTGCTCGATGCGCAGGGGCGCGAGGCCCTGCGCCTGCCACGCGTTCTGGGAGCCGTGTCACCCTCCTCGCTCTGGGGATTGGGTTTCGAGCAGCTTTATATCGACAAGCCCGACCTCGACATCCGGCGCGGCGCCGACGGAAAAATCTACGTGGGCGGACTGGATGTCTCACGCAGCCAGGACACCAGTCACAGCGCGGCGCCCGACTGGTTTTTCTCGCAAATCGAGTTCGTGATCCATGACGGCACCGCGCACTGGACCGACGAGTTGCACCCGGCGCCACCGCTGGCACTGACACACGTGGATTTGGTGATGCGCAACAGCCGGCACCGTCATCTCATGCGGCTTGATGCCACGCCGCCTGTCGAATGGGGCGAACGCTTCACGCTCAGGGGAATTTTCAAGAGCCCGCTGTGGTCGATCAAGGCGGGCGACTTTGCCGCGTGGACGGGGGAGCTGTACGCCGAATTTGGCCGTGCCGACATGTCGCGGATCATGCAATACGTCAACATTGAAACATTGGGCGCAGAACTGATGCGCGGTCATGGAGCGCTGCGCGCCTGGGCGGAGGTCAACAAGGGCCGCATTTCCGGCGGGACGGCCGACGTGGCGCTGCGGGATCTGGATATCAGGCTGGGGGCCCGGCTTGAGCCGCTGGCGTTCGAATCAATGGCGGGGCGCATCGGGGGGGCGCAACATGCCAACGGATTTGATTTCAGCACCGAGGGCCTGCGCTTTCGCACCCGGGACGGCTTGCAGTGGCCTGGTGGCAACGTGGCCCTGGCCCACACCCGTGACCAGGCAGGAGCAGCCCAGCACAGCGAGCTCAAGGCTGACAGGCTGGACCTCGCCGCCCTGGCGCAGATCGCCAGCCGGCTGCCGCTGGACCCCGCCACGCATGCCCTCATCGCGTCGTTTGCACCCCAGGGCCTGATGCAAACCGTTGAAGCGCAGTGGCAGGGCCCGCTGGATGCGCCAACCAGCTACGCGGCGAAAGGCCGTGTGGCGGGGCTCAGTATTGTTGCCCTGCCCAGCACGCTGGCAGGGGGCGGCACCACGCATGAAGCGCCCGGCCGGCCAGGCGTCAGCGGTGCCGACCTTGACTTCGATTTCACGCAGGAAGGCGGAAAAGCCAGGGTGAACATTAATCAGGGCGCGCTCGACCTGCCCGGCATCTTCGAGGAGTCGCGACTTGCACTGGACCGGCTGTCGGTGGACGCACAATGGAAGCTGTCAGGCCGCAGGATCGAAGCACAACTGCGCAACCTGCAATTTGCCAACGCCGACGCGCAAGGGCAAGCACAAATCAGCTGGCATACCACGGAAGTGGCCGCTGGTCCATCAGTGGCAGGGTCCTTGTCCGACCGCCGTTTTCCCGGCGTGCTTGACCTTCAGGGCACCTTGAGCCGGGGCGACGGCACCCGGGTTCACCGCTATTTGCCGCTGGTGCTGCCCAGCGAGGTGCGTCATTATGTGCGCGATGCGGTGACGCAGGGTCAGGTCAGCGATGTGAAATTCAGGGTCAAGGGAGCACTCGGCCAGCTCCCCTTCAAAAACCCGGCCCAGGGCGATTTTCGGGTTTCCGCAAAAATGCACAACGTCCACTTTGCCTATGTTCCGAAATCACTGCAGCCGCCGGGTACAGCACCGTGGCCGGCCCTCGCCGACCTCAATGGCGAGTTGGCTTTTAATCGCGCCGCCATGGAGATCAGCGGGGCCAGCGCGAATGTCGCCGGATTGCCCGGCCTGCAACTGGTCAAGGCCAATGCGCGCATTGCTGACCTGACCCAGGGTGCCACGGTCGAGGTGACGACCGAACTCAAGGGGCTGCTCTCCGATGCCCTCAAGTTTGTCAACACTTCACCGGTTGGCGGCATGACCCACCAGATGCTGGCGAAGACTGCGGTAACCGGCATGGGGGACTACCGCTTCCGTTTGAATCTGCCCCTCCATTCCATCGACAAATCACAGGTTGTGGGCACCGTCACGTTGCCCGGCAATGACGTGCGGTTCGCTCCCGGCACCCCTCAATTGACCAAGCTCAAGGGCGTTGTAAGTGTGAATGAACGCGGATTTAGCGTTACCGGCGCCCAGGCCGGCCTGTTCGGCGGTGACATCCGCTTTGACGGCGGCATGCGCGCGCCACCAACCCCGGCAGGAGGCGGCTCAGTGGCAGACAACCCGGTAACCTTCAGGGGACAGGGCACGCTGACGGCGGAAGGGCTTCGCCAGGCTAGGGATTTTGGCCTGGTTTCCCGCATCGCGCAAAATGCCACCGGCGGCGCGGCCTACACCGCCGCACTGACCTTTCGGCGCGGCGTGTCCGAGATTGCGGTTTCGAGCAACCTGCAAGGCATGGCGCTGAATTTGCCGGCACCGCTGAACAAAACGGCCGAATCAGCGCTACCGCTTCATTTCGAGAACGCCCTGCTGCCAGCCAGCATGAGTCCTGGTCAGACGTTACAGGACCGGCTGTCAGTCAGCATCGGACGGGTGGCCACCATCAACTATGTGCGTGATGTAAGCGGCGCCGAGGCCCACGCGATTCGCGGAAGCATCGGAGTCGGGCTGGAGGCCGGGGAAACGGGTCCAGCGGTGGAAACCGGCGTGGCGGCCAATATCAATCTGGCCCAGGTGGATCTTGACGCCTGGGAGAAGATACTGAGTGCCGGGCCCGCCACCAGCATATCGCAGTCGGCGCCGTTGGGTCCGCCGGTCGTGACCGAAAGCCCCTCCAGCACCGCCCAGAGCTACCTGCCCACCGTGATGGCGATCCGGGCCAAGGACTTGCTGGTGCAGGGGCGCAGGCTGCACAACGTCGTGGTCGGGGGATCACGCGACGGCTTGAACTGGCGCGCCAACGTTAATGCGACCGAGCTCAACGGCTACCTGGAATTTCGCCAGGCCGGCGACGCGGGTGCCACCCGTTTGTACGCGCGGCTTTCCCGCCTGAACCTTGCCCCAAGCACAGCCAGCGAAGTCGAGGCCATCCTGGATGAACAGCCCGCCAGCATCCCGGCGCTGGACATCGTGGTGGGTGACATGGAATTGCGCGGCAGGAAGCTCGGGCGGGTCGAAATCGAGGCCGTCAACCGGGGCGCCGCGGCCAGCGACGGTGTGCGGGAGTGGCGCCTGAACAAGTTCAACGTGATCGTTCCCGAAGCCGTGTTGACCGCCACTGGCAACTGGGTGGCAATGAACCCCCGGGTGGACTCTTCCCCTGCTGCGGGGCCAGGCACTGCCCAGGGCCCGGCCGAACGCCGCCGGACGGTACTGAACTTCACGCTGGACATTGCCAATTCGGGTGAACTGCTCAAACGCTTTGGTCAAGGTGAGCTGGTCCGCCGCGGCAAGGGCAAGCTCGAAGGCCAGATCGCATGGATTGGTTCTCCCTTGAGCCTGGACTATCCGACCTTGAGCGGACAATTCAACGTGAATATTGAGTCCGGTCAATTTGTCAAGGCAGACCCGGGCATCGCCAAACTTCTGGGCGTGCTGAGCCTGCAATCCTTGCCGCGTCGGCTGACGTTGGACTTTCGTGATGTTTTTTCCGAAGGTTTTGCCTTTGACTTCGTTCGCGGCGATGTCACGATCAGGCAGGGGCTGGCGACCACCAACAACCTGCAGATGAGCGGTGTCAATGCCGCCGTGTTGATGGAAGGCAGCGCCGACATTGCCCATGAGACACAAAACCTCAAGGTGATCGTGGTACCTGAAATCAATGCTGGAACGGCCTCGCTGATTGCCACGGTGATCAATCCCGCCATCGGCCTGGGCACCTTCCTGGCGCAGATGTTTCTGCGCAAACCCCTGATCGAGGCTGCGACTCAGGAGTTCCATATTGACGGCACCTGGTCCGATCCCCGGATCATCAAGATTGATCGCAAGGCGGCGGCCCGGAGCAGGACCGGCGATACGCCGGTGGAAACCCGTTAACCTGACCCGGATTCAAATATGAAAATAGCAGCGATACAGATGGTTTCAGGAACCAACGTGCAGCGCAATCTGGCCGCTGCCGGACAATGGCTGGCGCAGGCAGCGGCACAAGGCGTGGAGCTTGCGGTGCTGCCCGAATACTTTTGCGTCATGGGTTTGCGCGACAGCGACAAGCTGGCAAGCCAGGAAAGATCCGGCAGCGGATTGATCCAGGATTTCTTGAGTCACTCGGCGCGCGAGCTGGGGCTCTGGATTGTCGGCGGCACGCTGCCCATGGCAACCAGCGACCCGGGACGCGCGCGCAATTGCTCACTGGCTTACGCGCCGTCGGGCCAGTGTGTGGCACGCTACGACAAGATTCACCTGTTCAGGTTCACGCACGGCGAGGAAGATTACGATGAAGCCCGGGTGCTGGAGCCCGGCACCGAGCCGGTCACGTTTGAGCTGGCTTCGAGGGACGGCCACCGGTACACCATCGGCATGAGCATTTGCTACGACCTGCGTTTTCCCGAACTGTACCGGGCCATGAAAGCCGATGTGCTGCTGGTGCCCAGCGCCTTTACCTACACCACTGGGCAGGCCCACTGGGAGGTATTGCTGCGCGCGCGCGCCATTGAGAATCTGGCCTATGTGGTGGCTGCCGCCCAGGGTGGCACCCATGAAAATGCGCGCCGCACCTGGGGCCACAGCATGGTGATTGACCCGTGGGGTGAGATTTTGGCTCAGCAGCCACAGGGGGCGGGCCTGGTGATGGAAGAAATTCTGGCCTCTCATTTGCAGGCCGTGCGCGGGCGTCTGCCCGCCCTGGGCCATCGCGTTCTGTGAGACTACGGATGCGGGACAGGCTGTATCAACACGGACAGCAGGGCGCATTCATTTATTGCCGGATCCGGGCTCTGGCGCGGGCGGCGTGGGTTCGCGCTCAAGTTCGCCTTTCTTTCGTCCTGAAAACATGGTCCACCACACAATGAAGACCAGCAGTAGCAAGGCCCCCAGCGCTTCAAGCAACAATGCGAACATGACGTTTCCCTGGAGTGCAAATAAGACAGCAAGACGCTCAGCGCGTCTGGCCCTGATTATCGCCATCGCAGCGCTACTTGTGTCGTGCGCCAGCCCACCTGAGCCGGTTCCGCCAACTGGACTGCACACGGCGACCAGCGGCAGCGCAGCCAGCGGCGCGGTTTTGCCGGCACCCCTGCTGCAGGGCAAAAGCCGCTGGGTTCCAGTCCGCTGGGCCGAGTTGCCGGGCTTTCAGGACGATCCGTTGTATGAGGCCTGGAACGCCTGGATCAGAAGCTGCGAACGCCCGGGGCCGGTTTTTGCGTCTTTGTGCGGCGAAGTGCGGCGCTTGAGCCTTGCGTCGGCGCAGGAACAGCGTGCCTGGATGGTCACGCGGCTGCAGCCCTACCGGGTCGAGACCCGGCAAGGCGCTACCGAAGGCTTGCTTACCAGTTACTACGAACCGGTGCTCAAGGCCAGTCGGCAGGCTGGCGGGATTTACCAGGTACCGCTGTACCGCCCGCCCGCCACGCTGGACAACCGCAAGCTGTGGTTTTCACGTCAGGAAATTGACACCCTGCCCGAAGCCCGTGCGGCCCTCAAAGGGCGGGAAATTGCCTGGGTGGCAGACCCCATTGACGCGCTGTCGCTGCAGATACAAGGGTCTGGCCGGCTCAGCATCAGCGAGGCCGACGGCTCGCAGCGCACAGTTCGCGTTGCTTTTGCCGGGTCCAACAACCAGCCTTACCGCAGCGTGAACCAGTGGCTGCTCGGGCAGGGCGTCAGCAAGATCAGCCCTTGGCCCGACGCCACCAAAGCCTGGGTAGTGCAGAACCCACAGCGCCTGCAGCAATTGCTTTGGAGCAATCCGCGCTACGTCTTTTTCCGCGAAGAGCCCCTCACCGATTTTGATGCCGCCTTCGGCCCCAAAGGCGCACAGGGCGTGGCGCTCACGCCGGGCCGATCGATCGCGGTGGACCCGCTCAGCATTCCCTACGGCACGCCAGTGTGGCTGGCATCGCTCGGTGGTGCCGTGAACCTGCAGAAGCTGGTGCTGGCGCAAGACACCGGAAGTGCCATTGTGGGCGCCGTGCGAGCGGATTATTTTGCCGGCACCGGGGAGCAGGCCGGCCAGCTGGCATCGCGGGTCAATCAGCCGCTGCGGCTGTGGGTGCTCTGGCCCCGGCAGGCGGCGGCGCGCTGAGTTGCCGCAGCCCAGCCGCGAGAGATCCCGCGTCACAACCGTGTCCTGCGCGGCCTGGAAAATCCGGAGCCATAAGGCGCAAAAGCCATTATTTTCTCTTGAATTTCAGGATACGGTGCGCGTCAGGTGCCCGAGCGGCAACGCGCTGCTGGCCTTGACTTCACCGAGCGAAAAACTGGTGTGCAGATCCTTGACATTGGGCAGGTTGATCAGCACGTCGCGCGCAAACTGGCTGAAAGTGTTGAGGTCGCGGCTGACCACCTGCAGCTCGAAGGTGCCGGTGCCGCTGATGTAGTGGCAACTGACAACTTCAGGAATCTTGTGAATCGCCTCTTCCAGCGCATGCAGCATCTCGCCGGTGTTCTGGGCAGCGTCAAGTCTTACAAAGGCCAGCACGTCCAGGCCGATCTTGTGGCGGTTGATCTCGGCGCGGTAGCCGGTGATGAAACCAGCCTCTTCCAGCGCCCGCACGCGGCGCCAGCAGGGTGCGGCCGACAGGCCCACGCGCGAAGCCAGTTCGGCGTTGGTCAAACGGGCCTCGCTTTGCAACTGATTCAAAATGGCCACGTCAAATTTGTCCAATGTTTCCATTTAATCGTATTTTTCAGCAACTATCTCTCTCAGGATAGCCTAAATCAGGCAAAGAACGCAAAGACTTATCAGGCCACGCGGCATACACTTTGCAGTTGGTTTGAGGCTCAACCTGGATCGGGCCTGGCGTCGCCAGTATCCGCCCGTAAAGCGGCATGAAGCCATATGGAGACACAAAATCATGAACGCCCCACTGCCCGAGCACATCTGCAAAGCGCTCGAAACCGCCTCGCTTGACGACAAATACTCGCTGGACCATGGCCGCGCGTTCATGAGCGGTGTACAGGCGCTGGTGCGCCTGCCCATGTTGCAGCGCACGCGTGACGCCATGGCGGGCCTGAACACCGCCGGCTTTATCAGCGGTTACCGTGGCTCGCCGCTGGGCGGCTATGACCAGGCGCTGTGGGCGGCCAAAAAGTATCTGGCCGCACAGCACATTGTGTTTCAACCGGGCGTCAATGAAGAACTCGCCGCCACCGCTGTCTGGGGTACTCAGCAGCTTGACATCTACCCGAAAACCAACAAGTTCGACGGCGTGTTCGGGATCTGGTACGGCAAGGGGCCGGGCGTGGACCGAAGCTCGGACGTGTTCAAGCATGCCAACATGGCAGGCACTGCCAGGCATGGCGGCGTGATCGCCATTGCTGGCGATGACCATGTCTCCAAAAGCTCGACCGCCGCGCACCAGAGCGATCATATTTTCAAGGCCTGCGGCCTGCCGGTGTTCTTTCCGTCGAGCGTGCAGGAAATTCTTGACATGGGCCTGCATGCCCTTGCCATGAGCCGTTTTTCCGGTGTCTGGGCGGGCATGAAAACGATCCAGGAAGTGGTTGAGTCGTCAAGCTCGGTGTCAATCGATCCCGACCGCGTCAGGATTATCCTGCCCGAAGACTTCCAGATGCCGACCGGCGGCGTGCACATCCGCTGGCCCGATGCGCCGCTGGAGCAGGAAGCCCGGCTGATGGACTACAAGTGGTATGCGGCACTCGCCTATGTCCGTGCCAACAAGCTAAACTACAACGTGATGGCCGGCCCCAACGACCGCTTCGGCATCATTGCCAGCGGCAAGGCCTTCAATGACAGCCGCCAGGCCCTCAGCGATCTGGGGCTGGATGAGGACGCCTGTCGCCAGCTCGGCATCCGGCTGCACAAGGTCAACGTGGTGTGGCCGCTGGAGGCGAGCATCACGCGTGAATTTGCACGCGGCCTGCAGGAAATTCTGGTGGTCGAGGAAAAGCGCCAGATCATTGAGTACCAGCTCAAGGAAGAACTTTACAACTGGCGCGACGACGTGCGACCCAGCGTGCTGGGCAAGTTTGACGAACCCGAGGGCGAAGCGTCCGGCGGCGAATGGGGCCGATCCAACCCGAGCGATCACTGGCTGCTGCGCGCCAAGGCGGACCTGTCTCCCGCCATCATCGCCAGGGCCATCGCCCGGCGCCTGAAAAAACTGGGCGTGCCAGACGACATCGTTTCGCGCATGGAGGCACGGTTGGCGGTGATCGACGCGCGCGAGCGGGCCATAACCGAACTCAAGGTCGATACCGGCGAGCGGGCTCCCTGGTTTTGCAGCGGCTGTCCGCACAACACAAGCACGCGCGTACCCGAAGGCTCCCGCGCGGTGGCGGGCATTGGTTGCCATTTCATGGCGGTGTGGATGGACCGCAGCACCTCCACCTTCACCCAGATGGGTGGCGAAGGCGTGACCTGGGTCGGCCAGCAACCCTTTACCACCGACTCCCATATTTTTGCCAATCTGGGCGACGGCACTTATTTCCACAGCGGACTGCTGGCAATTCGCCAGAGTATTGTCGCGGGTGTCAACATTACATACAAAATCCTCTACAATGATGCAGTTGCCATGACTGGCGGCCAGCCGGTCGGGGAGCGGCCCGAGGGCCACTCGGTGCTGCAGATCATGCAAAGCCTGATCGCCGAGGGCGTGCCCAGGCTGGTGATCGTGACCGACGAGCTGCAAAAATACGCGGGCGCCAGATTGCTCGACGGTGTCACCGTCCATCACCGCGACGAGCTGGACAAAATCCAGCGCGAGTTCCGCGAGCTCAAAGGCACCACCGCCATTATTTACGATCAGACCTGTGCCACCGAAAAGCGCCGCCGCCGCAAGCGCGGCACGCTGCTGGACCCGGCCAGGCGTGTCGTCATCAACGAACTGGTGTGCGAGGGCTGTGGCGATTGCTCGGTACAGTCAAATTGTCTGTCCGTGGAGCCTCTGGAAACCGAATTCGGCCGCAAGCGTCGCATCAACCAGAACACCTGCAACAAGGATATCTCCTGTGTCAAGGGCTTTTGCCCAAGCTTCGTGACGGTTGAAGGCGGCCGGCTCAAGAAGCCGGAAAAGGAGAAAAAGGGCGTGCCCTCGGCCTTGCCCGAAATTCCCGAACCTGTGCTGCCGGTGGGCGAGAGCGCCTGGGGCATTGTGGTGGGCGGCGTGGGCGGCACTGGCGTCATTACCATCGGACAATTGCTGGGCATGGCCGCGCATCTGGATGGCAAGGGCGTCGTCACGCAGGATGCGGGCGGCCTGGCGCAAAAGGGCGGCGCCACCTGGAGCCATATCCAGATTGCCAACCGGCCCGAGGCGATCTACACGACCAAGGTCGACACCGCCAAGGCCGACCTGGTGATCGGCTGCGACCCGATCGTGACGGCCAGCAAATACACGCTTGCGGTCATGCAACCCGGCCGCACCTATGTGGCGATGAATTCGCACAGCACGCCGACAGCGGCGTTTGTGAGCCATCCAGACTGGCAATTCCCCGGCGGCAATTGTGAAATCGCCGTGCGCGGTGCCGTCGGCGCAAATCTGACGGCTTCGTTTGATGCCGAACAGGTGGCGGTGCAGATGATCGGCGACTCGATCTACACCAACCCGCTAATGCTGGGCTTTGCCTGGCAAAAAGGTCGAGTGCCGCTGTCGCGCGCGGCGCTCCTGCGGGCGATTGAACTCAATGGTGTTCAGATGGACAACAACAAGGCGGCTTTTGAATGGGGCCGTCGCTGCGCGCATGACCTGGCCTCGGTGCACGCGCTGTTCAAGGCTACGCAAGTCATCGAGTTCGTGAAAAAGCCGTTGCTCGCCGAGATGCTGGCCAGGCGCGTTGAATTTTTGACGGCCTACCAGAACACCGCCTATGCGCGAACTTACCAGACCTTTGTGGACAAGGTGCGCGTGATTGAAGCGCCGCTGGGCAAGACCGCGCTGACCGAGGCGGTGACCCGTTACCTCTTCAAACTGATGGCCTACAAGGACGAATACGAGGTGGCCCGGCTACACGCCGACGCCGGGTTTTTAAATAGGGTCAACGCGATGTTTGAAGGCGACTTCAAGCTCAACTACCACCTGGCGCCGCCATTGATCGCCTCCAGAAACGACAAGGGCGAGCTGCAAAAACTCAGGTTTGGCCCCTGGATGCTGACCGGATTCAGGCTGTTGGCTCCCCTGAAGGGACTGCGCGGGACGCCGTTCGATGTGTTTGGCCGCAGCGAAGAGCGCAGGACGGAACGCGCGCTGATTGATGAATATCGGGCCAGCATCGATGAAGTGCTGCGTGGCCTGAGCGCCGACAACTATCCAGTCGCCGTGGAAATTGCACGGATTCCCGAATTGATCAAGGGCTACGGCCATGTCAAGGCGCGTCATCTAGTCGCTGCAAGGCCCCAGTGGACGGCACTGCTGCAGTCCTTCCGTCGTCCGGCGAGCGCCTTGGAACAGCAAGCTGCCCGACCGAAAGCATGAGGCGCGTGCGCCGCGCCAGGTTGCGTGGACTGTGCGGCGGTACTTACAGCCTCTGCTAGACCGCTACAAGTGCCTGGTCCAGATCGGCCAGCAAGTCGTCAATATGCTCTATGCCGATCGACAGCCGCACCATGTCCGAGCTCACGCCCGCCTTGGCCAGTTCGCTTTCGTTGAGCTGGCGGTGGGTGGTGGAGGCGGGGTGGCAGGCCAGCGATTTGGCGTCACCAATGTTGACCAGACGCGTGAAGAGCTTGAGGGCATCTTGAAAGCGGGCGCCTGCAGCGATGGCATCACCCGATTTCAGGCCAAAGCTGATGATGCCCGAAGCACGGCCCCCCATGAATTTTTGAACCAGGGCGTAATCGCGATGGTCAGGCAGTCCAGCGTAGTTGACCCAGGCCACCTTCGGGCTGTCTTTGAGATGCTGCGCAACTTTCAGGGCGTTCTCGCAGATGCGGTCCATGCGCAAGGCCAGCGTT
>JAHFQQ010000299.1 GCA_023259235.1 Polaromonas sp.
CTGTTTCACGGCGGCAGGTTTTACACCGAGCACCCTTTGTGATGCGATGACTTCGCACCCTTGCCGGCGACCAGTCCCCCGCTTCTGATCCGCGCTGGCGCGATTTGCGGGTTCTAGCGGGAGCCGGCACCCTTGGCCTGCGGGGGGGCCAGCACGCCCCGCACATGGCCTTTGAGATCGGCGATATGGCTGAGGTTGTCATAGGCGAAGGTGTCCCCGGCGAAGTGGTCCGCACCGCGGGTCAGAACGACGGGTTTGTGCGACTGGACGCGTTCTTCGTTCAGAAATACGTGCAGGAACTCGCCACGAAAATCCATGCGCGGTGTTTCCTGGCCCGCAGCGGTACGGCTCGGCTCGCGCACCACCAGCGCATTGCCCACCAGTTGCACTTCAGAGCCGTCGCTGTTGGCGTAGGCGCGATTGGCCGTGGCAGTAGTGAGGTGCCCTTCGGCATCGAAACTGCGAATACGCACCTGGTCAATTTCCAGAATGTCGGTGTCCGGAAAATGCCGCGCCTCGACCCCGTAAATCTCGCTTTTGAGCTTGCCGCCTTCGTCAAAGGTCTTGACGCTGAACTTGCGCATGAAATAGTCCACCTCGTGGCTGACCTCCCGGGCCACCTCCGGCGTGCCGAAGATGGGCGCGTTGCGCACCAGCCAGTAGGTGCCCAGCGCCAGCGCGCCCATCATCAACATGGGCACGTACATGGCCATTCTGTCCCACAAGCGGGAGGCCATGCGCCAGCCACTGTGCAAATGCCTGCGCGCGCCGCCCGGGCCAACGCCGGCCAGGGAGGGTGCGCTCGTCATTGGCTGAATTCCTGCAGCAAGCCGGCATAGCGGCCGCTGGCGACGAGCAACAGGTCGCACAGTTCGCGCACCGCGCCATGGCCACCGCGGGCCTGCGTAACATGATGGGCCAGCGCCCTGACCTGCGCGTGCGCATTCACCGGGGCGCAGCGCAGCGCGGCGCGGCGCAGGACCGGCAGGTCGGGCCAGTCGTCGCCCATGGCCGCCGCCATGCTCCAGTCGAGCCCGAGCGCCTGCAAGGTGATTTCCGCGGCCGGCCGTTTGTCTTCGGTGCCAAAGTGGGCATGCGTGATGCCCAGCGCGCGCAGTCTGGCGCGCAACGCAGGGCTGTCACGGCCAGTAATGACGGCCGGCGTGATGCCCGCAAGTTGCAGCAATTTCAGGCCATGGCCATCGAGCGAGTTAAAGCGCTTGAGCGTTTCGCCGCCCTCGGACATATAGAGACTGCCATCCGTCAGTACGCCGTCCACGTCGAAAAACACGACGCGGATGCCCTGGGCCCTGAGCAGCAGATCGGGCGGGAAATTCATGGCTGGCTCCAGTGCCGGTAAAGTCCGCGGAACCGCAGCCGCCGGGATGGGCAGCGCCAGGCCTGGAGTAACAGGCGCGGGGGCCATTCAGATCACCTTGGCCCGCATCAGGTCATTGGTGTTGAGCGCGCCGCACAGCACCCCCGCCTGATCCAGCACCAGCACGCTGGTGATGCTGTGCTGCTCCATCAGCGCGACCGCTTCCACAGCCAGCGAATCAGCCCGCACCGTGTGTGGATGGGCGTGCATGACGTCGCCCGCGGTGCTGTTGCGCAAGTCCACGCCCGCCTCGACCAGCCGCCGCAGATCACCGTCGGTGAAGATGCCCAGCACATGCCCGCCCTCATCCACCACAGCCGAAGCGCCCAGCCCCTTGGCGCTCATCTCGCGCATGAGTTCGGTAAAAGGCGTGCCGGGCCGCACCTGCGGCACCGCGCCGCCGCTGCGCATCACGTCGCTCACGTGAGTCAACAGCTTGCGGCCGAGCGCGCCGCCAGGGTGGGACCGGGCAAAGTCTTCTTCCTTGAAACCGCGCGCGTCAAGCAGCGCCACGGCCAGCGCGTCGCCAAGTGCAAGTTGCGCCGTGGTGCTGGCCGTGGGTGCCAGATTCAGGGGGCAGGCTTCGGTGGCCACGCTGCTGTCGAGCGTGACGCGGGCATGTTTGGCCAGCGTTGATTGCAGGCCACCGGTAATGGCCACGAGCGACACCCCCAACCGGCTCAGCACCGGAAGTATCGCGATGAGCTCCTCGCTTTCACCGCTATTGGAAATCGCCAGCACCACATCCCGCGTGGTGATCATGCCCAGATCGCCATGGCTGGCTTCGCCGGGATGCACAAACACGGCGGGTGTTCCGGTGGAGGCCAGGGTGGCGGCAATCTTGCGGCCGATATGCCCGCTCTTGCCCATGCCCATGACGACGACGTGCCCGCTGCACGCCAGCATCAACCGGGCCGCCTGGAGAAACTCGTCCCCCACGCGGTCCGCCAGAGTGCGCACGGCCGCCGCTTCGATCTCGAAAGTTTTCCTGGCCAGCGCCAGCGCCTGCCCGGCATCAAAATTCTCAACATGAAAGCCCATCACCGCATTCTATAGACCGGCGCGATGGCGCAACCGCTCTGGCACCTGTGAAGCGCGGCCGCCGCGCAGCGGCCATCAGCTACCATCAGCGCATGAGTGCGCTTGACCTGACCCTGCTTTACCT
The DNA here is from genome assembly GCA_023259235.1 of Polaromonas sp. Taxonomy (GTDB): domain Bacteria; phylum Pseudomonadota; class Gammaproteobacteria; order Burkholderiales; family Burkholderiaceae_C; genus Polaromonas. The sequence continues at coordinate 2,544 of JAHFQQ010000299.1, forward strand.
GCTGGCCGCAGTGCTGGGCGTGGTAGCCTTTCGCTCGCTCAAATTGCCGCCCATGCTGGGCTACCTCACCGTTGGCGTGGTGATCGGGCCGAATGCGCTGGCGCTGGCGGAAAACGCCGACGGCGTGCGTCACCTGGGCGAGTTTGGCGTGGTGTTCCTGATGTTTGTGATCGGGCTGGAATTCAACCTGTCCAAGCTGCGTTCCATGCGCCGCCATGTCTTTGGGCTGGGACTGCTGCAGGTGGTGCTCACCGTGGCGCTGGCGACCTTCGGTTCGATGTTTCTCGCCGCCGTGGCACCGGACCGGTGGACGATGGATTGGCGCACCGCGCTGGCGCTGGGCGGCACCATCGCCATGAGCAGCACAGCCATCGTCGTCAAACTGCTTGCCGACCGGCTCGAGCTGGCATCCGAACACGGCACGCGCGTAGTGGGTGTGCTGCTGTTCCAGGATCTGGCCGTGGTGCCATTGCTGGTGCTCATTCCCGCCCTGGGTTCGCCGCCCGACCAGCTGTTCGTGGCGCTGGCGCTGGCCGGAATGAAAGCGGCCCTGTTGATTGGCCTGCTGCTCGCCGGGGGCCAGCGCGTCATGCGCTGGTGGCTGACCCTGGTGGCACGGCGCAAAAGCGACGAACTGTTTGTGCTTAACCTGCTGCTGGTCACGCTGGCGATGGCGTGGTTGACCGAGCGCGCCGGCCTGAGTCTGGCGCTGGGCGCCTTTATCGCCGGCATGCTGATTTCAGAAACCGAATACAAGCACCAGGTCGAGGCCGACATCCGGCCGTTTCACGATGTTTTGCTGGGCCTGTTTTTCATCAGTGTCGGCATGATGCTGAACTGGCGGGAGGTGGCTGCAAACTGGCCCATGGTGCTGCTGCTGGTGACCTTGCCTGTCCTCTTCAAGCTGGGGCTGGTCGCGCTGCTGGCGCGGGCCCGCGGAGCAACCGCCGGAGTGTCGCTGCGCACCGGCCTGTATCTGGCGCAGGCTGGAGAGTTCGGGTTCGTGCTGCTAGCGCTGGCGCAGCAAAACGGTCTGGTGCCACCCGCACTGCTCAATCCGGTCGTGGCCAGCATGGTGCTGTCGATGCTGGCGACCCCGTTCATCATCATGTACAGCAACCGCATTGTGTTACGGCTGGTCTCCAGCGAGTGGCTGCAGCAGTCGCTGCAGATGACCACGATTGTGCGCAAGTCCATCAACGTCAA
>JAHFQQ010000300.1 GCA_023259235.1 Polaromonas sp.
TGGGGCCGGGGCACGCCGCCGCCATTATTGGCGTGCCAACCTCCACCAGTCTGGCCACCGCGGGCGGCGCCTACGCGCAGGCGCTGGGCCAGTCGCTGGTGGCGGCGACCAAAGCCAGCGTGTTGTCCAAAGGGGTCGCCAAGGTGGTCCTGGTAAATTCGGTTGACTTCACGGTGACGCCACGTTTCCAGGCTATCCTGGGCGGGGTGGCGGCTGCCGGCGGCGCGGCGCAGGCAGCGGCGGTGCAGGGCGCTGTCCGGGCCTGGATTCAGGCTTTCAATGCCACTCTGGTTCAGGGGCTGGCTGGCACCAATGTGCAGGTGTTTGATTTTTATACCGAAGGAAACCGCATTGTGCTGGACCCGGCGCAGTTCGGCCTGACCAACATCACGACTCCGGCCTGTCCGAAGGTGGCTGGCGGCGTCGATACCGTGACGGGCCAGGCCAGCCTGAACTTCCCTGTGACGGTGGCCGCCTGCAACTCGGCCAGCATGTCGGCCAACATCCCCGTGGGCGAAACCTCGCCCAACTGGTGGAAGAGCTACGCCTATTCGGACAACTTCCATCCCACTCCGCAACTCCATCAGCTGATCGCCCAATCCATCAGCCTGCAACTGGCGCGTGCTGGCTGGCTGTAACTCACGCAGGAACCTCATCATGAACAACACGGCAAAACTTCTGTTGATCACCCTCGCGGCGGGTTGCGCGGCAAGTGCCCAGGCGCAGTCGGCGGGCGCCTGGATGCTGCGCGGCGGCGTGACCAACATCACGCCCAGCGTGTCCAGCGGCGACCTGACGGCGCCCAGTCTTCCCCATACGCAAGCGGCCGTTGGCGACTCGACCCGGTTGAGCGGCGGCGTCACCTACATGGTTGATGACCACATTTCGGTTGATCTGCCGCTGGCGCTGCCTTTCAAGCACGATATTTCAGGCGATGGGGCGATTGCCGGCGCGGGCAAGATCGGTGACGTCAAGGCGTTGCCGATCACGCTGCTTGGGCAGTGGCGCCTCATGGAACCCAATGCCAAATTCCGGCCCTATCTCGGCGCTGGTGTGACGTATGCCAAGTTCTACCACGCGCACGCCACCTCCACCTTGTCGGCAATTACCGGGGGCCTGCCTGGCAACCCGACCACCCTGTCGATTGATTCCAAGTGGGCGCCGACGTTCCAGCTGGGGGCCACGCTGGCCTTGAATGAACGCTGGTTCGCCGATGTGAGCTATACCTACACGCCACTGAAAACGCGCACCACGCTTTCGACCGGCCAGTCCCTGGACATCAAGCTCAACCCCAGTTCGGTCAGCCTGGCGATCGGCTACAAATTCTAGGTGGTTTAACCAAACGCCAGTGGTAAGCCTGGCGCTGTGTCGGCGACGACGCGGGGCCATTTCTTTCGGACCGTCAGGTGCCCCGGTCAAGCGCAGCTTCAGCTTGCCGCAGCCCGTTCCAGGCGGTCGCGCACGCCATCCCACTCGCCAGCGGCGGGCAGGTTTTCAACCCAGATCAGCTTGACGCCCTGGGCATCGAAATCGCGCAGCACGGCAAACAACTGCTGCGCGGTGGCAGCGGCATCGTCGGGCATGCGCCGGTACAGCACTTGCGCAGATTTGATGTGCATGACGGCGCGGGCATAGACTGCGATGTGGGCAGCTTCGGTGCCCAGCAGATCCAGCGCGGTCTGAATGGAATGCGCGTCCATCAGGCGCACCTTTGCGTTGGGTGCGTAGTGCGCCGCCAGTGTGCCGGGGGCGCGCGGTGCACGGCCTGCTGCGGCCTCGGCCTGCCGCAATTCATCGGTGTCCAGTACCGGCTCGCCACACGCCGCCTGCAGTTGCGCGCGCGTGAGCACGCCCGGTCGCAGCAGCACCGGCCGGCCACGCGTGCAATCGACAATGCTTGACTCAATCCCGACCGCGCACGGTCCGCCATCGAGCACCAGCAGCGCGTCGCCAAACTCCTGGCTGACATGTTGTGCGGTGGTCGGGCTGACGCGGCCAAAGCGGTTGGCGCTTGGCCCGGCCACCCCGGTGCCGCAAGCTTTCAAAAAAGCCAGCGCCACCGGATGCGCGGGACAGCGCAGGCCGATCGAGTCCTGGCCGCCGGCAGCAAAGCTGGCCACGCCTTTGCGGCGCGGCAGGATCAGCGTCAGCGGTCCGGGCCAGCAGGCCTGCATCAGGAGGGCGGCAAAGGGCGGCACGCTGCTGGCGTAGTCGGGCACCTGGCCTGCATCGGCCAGATGAACAATCAGCGGATGGTCGGCGGGCCGGCCCTTGGCGGCAAAAATGCCGGCCACGGCCTGATCGTTTGACGCGTCGGCCCCCAGGCCATACACCGTTTCGGTCGGAAAGCCGACCAGCGCGCCCGCCTGGATGCGGCGGGCCGCCTCAAGAATGGCTTGCGGGTCGGTGCCGGGCCGGATCATCCGGCGCTTTCAATATCCGGCAGGCCCAGAATCCGCGCCGCCTGGCGTGCCGTGGCTGCCACGCTGGCCACATCGGCGCCGGTGAGGGTCAGGTGCCCCATCTTGCGGCCGGGCCGGGCGTCGGGCTTGCCGTACAGATGCAAGTGGGCGCCGGGCAAGGCCAGCACGCCTGGCCAGTCGGGCATGCGGGCCTTGCCCCGGCCATCAAACCACAGATCGCCCAGCAGATTGAGCATGATGGCGGGCGAATGCTGGCGCGGCTGCACCATTGGCAGACCCGTCATGGCGCGCACCTGCAGGTCAAACTGCGACAGGTCGCAGGCGTCGATCGTGTAGTGGCCGCTGTTGTGCGGACGTGGGGCCATTTCATTGACGATCAGTGAGTCATCCTGCAACACAAAAAACTCGACACACAATACGCCAACGTAGCGCAAGCCTTCTGCTATTGATTCGGTAGCTGTTATCGCTTGTTTGGCAAGGGCTACAGGCAAATTTCCTTTGTAAACTTCGGTCACGGCGAGGATTCCGCCGCGATGCAGGTTGAGCTGCGGCGGGAAGTTGACCACGGCGCCATTGCTGCCGCGCGCCACGATCACCGAATACTCGGCCCTGAGCGGCAGCATTTTCTCGAGCACGCAGGGCAGGTTTCTGAACTCATCCCAGGCGGCAGCCAGATCGGCGCGGGTGGTGACACGAATCTGGCCTTTGCCGTCATAGCCGAGCCGTGCAGTCTTCAGGATGCCGGGCAACAACTCGCCACCGGCGGCAGCGAGCTGCGCGGCCGTCTCGATCACGGCATACGGGGCGCAGCGGACGCCGCAGCGCGTGAAATGGGCTTTCTCCCTGGCGCGGTCCTGCGCGATGGCGACCGCATCGGCAGCGGGCGCGACCGGACGGTGCGCGCCCAGTGTCAGCAGCGCCGGCGCGGGCACGTTCTCGAACTCGGTGGTGATGGCCGCGCTGCGCCGTATGAGTTCAGCCAGACCCTGTTCGTCGAGGTAGTCGGTCTGGATATGGTGATGGCTCACCTGTCCGGCCGGGCTTTGCGGATCCGGGTCGAGCACGGCTGTGCCGTAGCCCAGACGCTGCGCGGCTTGCGCAAACATGCGGCCAAGCTGGCCGCCGCCCATCACGCCGAGTGTGGCCCCGGGAAGGATCGGCGATTTCATGCGCCGGGCAATGCCATGGCGTGCGCCGCCGCAGTCTGTTCCGTGCGGAAAGCCTGCAGCTTGCCGGCCAGCGTGCTGTCGTGCAGGGCCAGCATGGCCAGCGCAAACAGCGCCGCATTGGCGGCACCGGCGTGGCCGATCGCGAAG
>JAHFQQ010000301.1 GCA_023259235.1 Polaromonas sp.
CCAAAAGGTTGCAGCGACACGACCAGCGGCCACACCGGTTCCTGGAAATAGCGCAGGTGGCGCAACACTACCAGCAGCAGTGCGGCGTGAAACGTCCAGCCGAAAATCCAGGTCCATTTGCTGGATTTGAAGAGGCTCTCAAAGAACACCACTTCGCGCGCCATGCGCCAACCGACGCCAGTGCTGGTCATTGGTGCTGGCGTAGTGGGAATTTTCAGCGGCGCCGGGGCTCGTGCGTAGCTGCCGATTTTCAGCGTCAGCCCCACGATGAACACCAGGGTGGCGATGTAAAACAGGACCGCATAGCTGATTGTCAGCAGTGACATGGGGCAAATCCGCCAATTTATCGGAAGCTCAGATGCAGCCCGTGGGCTTGGGCAGACCAGCGATCTTGCAGGCCTGTTTGGCTGGGCCATATGGAAACAGCTCGTAGAGGTACTTGCTGTTTCCCTTTTCCTCGCCAAACTGCTTGCCAATGGCTTTGGTTAGCACGCGCACGGCGGGTGCAATCTGGTACTCGTTGTAATAGTCGCGCAGGAAGTTGATGACTTCCCAATGGTTATCCGACAGTTCCAATTTTTCCTCTACGGCCAGGTGCTCGGCGGCCTCAGTGTTCCAGTCGGTCAGGTTCAGCAGATAACCCTCTTCGTCTGTTTCGTAATTCTTGCCATTGATCTCAAAGCTCATATTTTTCTCCAGGTAAAAAATGTCGCAGGTTCACTATGGCTCACAGCCATGAGTGCGAGGTGTGGTGCTCCACTGTCAGATCTACAAAGCCGCCGTAGTCGATCCGCGTGACGCCCTCGATCAGTCGATCCGTGACGCCGCGCGCGTCCATGTCGGGCTGCAGGGCGTAGACCTTCAGGTTGGCGCAGGCTTGCCGCACGTAAGGCTCCGCCTGCGTACCGGCCGTCGCGGCGTACACGGCGTCTTCGATCAGCAGTAGTGCGTGACCGGGTTGCGCGATCCGCAAACAACTCTGGAGCGTGCTGGTCTGGAACGGCGATTTATTGACGATGTGCAGCATGGGGTGTTTCTGATACTTTGCGGGACAGATCTTCAGCTCTGTCCTCAACTGGTTGTTGGATGTTGGATGTTGGTGGTTCTCAGAAGCTCAGGATCACATCCTGCTTGGCCATGAGTAGGCCCATGGCTTGGGCATCGAGCACTTCCACGGGAACCAGCAGGTCCTTTTCAGTCAGCCCACGCTGTGCCAGTGAAGCCTGATCGACATAAAGTTTTTCCACGTCGTAGCCTTCCAGCGCGCGGTAACTGGGTGAGAAGTTCTTGACGCCGATGCCCTTGGGCTGTTGCCCCTTGACAAGTTCGTAGACGCCGTCATCAATGAACACCAGGCTGACGTCCTGATCAAAGGTAGCGGTGATCAACACCACTTCGAGGCTTTCCAGTGCGTAAATGGTGCCGTAAGGGGCTTTGCGGTTCACAAACATGAACTTCTTCACTTTCGGACCACCAGGCTGGGGTGCTTGCTGTTCGCTCATGATGCTGGCCCTTCCTGATTAATCGCCAAAGGTCACCAGACGATCCGCCTTGATACCGCTGTCGGCCAATTGGCCCAAACCCGAGATGCGAAACCCCGGCGCCAGCACTTCTTCCTTGATGCCGCGTCGCAGTGCTGCCGCCACACATACCACCAAGTCCACCTTGTGCTCTGTGGCCAGAGTTGACCAGCGGTTCACCACATGGCGGTCGTCCTGCGGCGGCTCGGTCAGCCGGCTCGCATTGTTGACGCCGTCGTGGTAGAAAAACACACGTTGAATTTCATGGCCTTTGGCAAGCGCGGCCACCACAAATTGGTAGGCAGTGTCGGACGCTTGATGCGTGTACGGGCCTTCGCTCACTAATATGCCAAATTTCATGGTGGGGCTGTTTCCGGCGTCGGTCAAAAACGGATATGGGTCGAAGCATTCAAGCTGGAACGCGAACCGCGCCAGTCGTCAATCAGATACTTGGTAAACGGCAGATCGCATTTTTCGAAGAATTGAGGCCAGCCGATGCGCTCGATCCAGTCCGCCATACGTTCCCATGAACGGGCATCCTCCTTGTAGGTGTACAGAATTTTCTTGACCATGGCCGAGACTTCGGGCCAGCGTGGAGGGTTGTTGGGCAGGCCCGAGGCCACCATCTTCATGAAGGTCGGCTTGCCGCGCGCATTCGAGTTTTTGCCGCCCACCCAGATCGCCAGCTTGCTGTGCTCGGGGTCATTGATCTGCATCGGTGGGCACGGTGCATAGCAGGCGCCGCAGCACATGCATTTGGTTTCGTCAATCTCCAGCGAGGGCTTGCCGTTGACCATCGCTGGGCGGATGGCGGCCACCGGACAACGTGCGACCACCGTGGGGCGCTCGCACACGTTGGCCACCAGATCATGGTTGATCTTGGGCGGCTTGGTGTGCTGCATGACAATGGCGATATCGGCCTGGCCACCGCAATTGATTTCGCAACAGGAGGTCGACATGCGCACCCGGTTCGGCATTTCTTCCTTGATGAATTCGGCGTGCAAGTCATCCATCAGCGCCTTGACGGCGCCAGAGGCGTCGGTGCCGGGAATATCGCAATGCAGGAATCCTTGCGTGTGGGCTATGGATGACACCGAGTTTCCTGTGCCGCCCACCGGAAAGCCGTTGCTGGTAAGCGCTTCGATCAGCGGTGCCACGCGTGCCGGATCACCCACCATGTACTCGATGTTGCTGCGGATGGTGAAACGCACATGGCCGTCGGCATAAGTGTCGCCGATATCGCAAAGCTTGCGGATGGAATGGACGTCCAGCTGCCGCTGGGTGCCGGCACGAACTGTCCAGATTTCGTCGCCGCTATGGGAGACATGGTGCAACACGCCGGGCCGGGGCCGGTCATGGTAGCGCCAGTTGCCGTAGTTTTTGAGCATCAGCGGGTGCAGATACTGCTTGTTGTCGGGAACGCCGCTCTCAATGGGGGTACGCGTGGTTGCCATGTTTGTCTTCCTGTTCGATCAGTTGAGGACAGAGCTTGCTCAAGCTTTTGCGTGGTGGCGGGCTGCCCCACACAAAGTTTTATGTTTCAGGCCGAGGCTTTGCGGGCGTTTATCTTGGCTACTTCCTCATCCCAACCGTCGGTGCGGACGTAGGGATTGGTACGTGGCGTGGACACCATGTTGGGATCCACTTCCACGCCAATACCCTCGAGAAAGTTGACCAATCCTATGCGTTCGATCATTTCGCCGGTGCGCTCGTGTTCCAGCGCGTTTTCGGCAAAAAAGTCGATTGACTTTTGCCCCAGGTCCACCAGCGCCTGGTAATCCTCATCGGTCTTCATGGGCATGAAGGGCACCACCACAGTGCCCATCAGGTCACCAATCTTGAGCGTGCGCTTGCCACCCATCAGGATCGTCACGCCGGTGTCGGTGCCGTGTGCCAGCGCGCCGGTCATGACATTGATGCAGTGCATGCAACGCACGCAGTTGCCGTTGTCAATTTCAAGACAATGCGTGTCGCTGACGGCCACGCTGGAAATCTTGTCACCGATGGTGACATCCTTGATCTCCTTGAGCATGATGGCTTTGGTGGGGCAGCGGCTGACCACGTCATTGACCAGCTCGGTCATGCCGTGTTTCTCAAACCATTTGCGCGCCAGCGCTTCGTCGGTGCGCATGTTGTCGCGCCAGGTGCCAATGACGGCCATGTCGGCGCGCTGGATCGAGTTCATGCAATCGTTGGAACAGCCCGAGTACTTGAACT
>JAHFQQ010000052.1 GCA_023259235.1 Polaromonas sp.
GGGCCGGACACCATCGTGCTCACGGCCATGAACGGCGTGCCGTGGTGGTTTTTGCAAGGCTTTGGCGGGGCTCTGGCGAACACGCGTCTGACTTCGGTGGACCGGGACGGCGCGCTGGCCCAGGCTATTGCCGCGCCGCACATCGTGGGTTGCGTGGTGCACGCCAGTTGCTCACTTGACGAACCCGGGCAGGTACACCACCATTTCGGCAACAAACTCATCCTGGGCGAACCGTCCGGTGAAAAGACCGCGCGGGTGCGGCAACTTGCGGCATTGCTGGAACAAGCCGGCTTCGAAGCTACGGTGTCCGGGCAGATCCAGAAAGACATCTGGTTCAAGCTCTGGGGCAACATGACGGTCAACCCTATCAGCGCCCTGACCGGCGCCACCACCGACCTCATCATGGACGACGATCTGGTGCGCAGTTTTATCTCCAGCATCATGCTCGAAGCCAGGGAGGTTGGCGCGCGGATCGGCATCGCCATTGACCAGCAGCCTGAAGACCGGCACCAGGTCACCCGCAAACTGGGCGCTTTCAAGACCTCGATGCTGCAGGATGTGGAAGCCGGCAAGGCAGTGGAGCTCGATGCACTGGTCACCGTTGTGAAGGAACTGGGCGAGTTGACCAAGGTGCCAACGCCGTTCACCGATGCGCTGCTGGGTCTGAGTCGCCTGCAGGCGCGAGTGCTAGGCCTGTATTGACTTGAGTGCAAATTAGCTTCAAAATGGAACCGGAACTGTTTTGGAGTCATAATGCCTACTCTTTCAATCAAAGACGTGCCAGAGCAATGGGCCGAAGCCTTGCGCCAACGATCTGCGCGAAACCATCGCTCCCTGCAAGGTGAGTTGATGAGCCTGATCGAGCGTGCAATCGGCGAGCCGCCTTCCGGAGCCAGCGCTTCAATCAACCTGCCCCGGCAGGGCGCGACAGCATCCGCCGGGCAAGTGGTTGGTTTTGACCGCCTGGGACACCCGATCACCCGGCGCGGCACCAAAACCATTGAGCAAATTGCCGCCGAGCACCTGGAACGCTTTCCGGAGCCGTTCACGCAAGGGCCGATGTCAGTGGACATCATCCGGCAGGACCGGGACAGCCGATGAGCAGCGTGCCGCGCACCCTGTACGTGGCCGAGCCCCCCGTGGCCTACCTGGTGCGTCCGCCCATGGTGGTCGATTGCAGTGCCATCTGCGGCATTTTGTTTGACGAGCCCTGGCGCGCGCAAGCGGTGGCCCGCATTTCCGGCAAAACCCTGTACGCGCCCTACCTGCTCGACCACGAAGTGATCAGTGTCACATTGAAGAAACAGCGCCAGCAATGGTCACGGGAGTCGATCACCGCCGCCCTTGAGGACTACGTCCAGTACCAGATAGAACTGCGCGAGACCGACATCGCCGCCCAGCTCGATTTGGCCCTGCGCTACAAGCTCTCAAGCTACGACGCGGCCTACCTGTGGCTTGCCGCAGAATTGAAAGCCCCGCTGGCCACCTTTGACGAAAAGCTGGGCCGCGCTGCGCAGACTCATCTGGCCAGCATCCCCTGATTGTGGCAATGATGGACGCAGGAAGAAAACCTCCCGTCCTGCCGCTGGCCTGCTCCCCGCCAGCAAGCGCAGCCGCAAACGCCCGCACGGCTGCGCTCGAGACCGGAATATCGCAAGTCACAACGTATGGACTTTCTCCATGAATCACGCTGGCGGAAAAGCCATCAGTCGCAAGGCCTTCGCCACCCTGCTGCTGATCGCGCTGATGATGGGTGGCAACCATGTGGCGGCGCGCATTGCCTTCAACAACGGGGTCGATGTGGCCACGGCCGTGGTGTTTCGCAGCCTCGTCACCGCGCTGGCGATTGTGGTCATCCTGAGCCTGCAGCGCGTAAGGGTGCGCTTCAGCGCCCGCCATAGGCGCATGCTGCCACTGATCGGCCTGCTGATCGGTGTCCAGAGCCTGTGCCTGTATTCGTCGGTGGCGCGGCTGCCAGTGGCGCTGGCGCTGCTGGCCTTCAACACCTACCCGATCTGGACGGCGCTGTGGGCCTGGCTGATCTACCGGCGGCGGCCGGAGCGCGCGCTGCTGCTGGCCATGCCGGTCATCCTGCTGGGCCTGACACTGGCGCTGGATGTGTTCGGCGCGGCTTCCGGACTGGGCACCTCGGGCCAGTGGGCCCGCATCGGCGCGGGCGTGGCCTTCGCTCTGGCAGCTGCGGGGACCTTCGCTCTGGCGCTGGTCATGACGCAGCATGAAGCCGCCGATGTCGATGGCCGGGTGCGCACGGCCACCACCATGACGATGGCCGGCCTTGTGGCGCTGATCATGGTTGCCAGCCAGGGCGGCTTTCATTTGCCGCAGGCCACGCCCGGCTGGTGGGGGCTGGCCGTACTTACCTTTCTCTATGGCACTGCCTTCACCATCATGTTCACCGTGCTGCCCAAGCTGGGCGTGGTTGGCAACGCGGCCATCATGAACGTGGAGCCCGTGTTCGCGCTGGTGCTGGCCTGGCTGATTCTGAGCCAGTCGATTGCACCGGTGCAGGTGGCGGGCGCGCTGCTGGTGGTCGGTACCGTGGTGGCGCTGGGCTTGCGCAAGCGCTGAGTGCTCCGGTTCGGGAGGGCCGGTCCGCCCCACAGCGGAACAGCTCGGGGAGCCACGCAGTACACGAAGCGACAAGGGGTGGTGCCATATGTCTTTACACTTCAATCTTGGCGGCCAGCGGGGCATGGTCCGACAGATGCGACCACGGCCTGCTCGGCAGCACAATCGGACTGTGGCCAATGGCATTGCGCACATAAATGCGGTCCAGCCGCAGCAAGGGCTGGCGCGCGGGAAAGGTTCGCGCGGCCTGACCGGTGGCCTGCACAAAGACCTCATGCAGCCCGGCCCCGTGCTCGAGCAGCGCATGGGCGCGCAGCCGCCAGTCGTTGAAGTCGCCCGCCACCACAACCGGCGCATGCGCGGGAATGCTTCGGTGTACCAGATCGCACAGCATCTCCATCTGCTGGATACGATGCGCCTCGATCAGACCCAGGTGCACGCAGATCGCATGTGCATTTACACGGTAGCCCGGGATATGCAACTCGCAATGCAGCAAGCCGCGCCTCTCGGGGCCGCTAATCGAGATATCGTGGTTTTCGAAGCGCACAATGGGAAATTTCGACAACAGCGCATTGCCGTGATCGCCCTTGGTATAGACCGCGTTGCGGCCATAGGCATAGTCCGGCCAGATCGTGTCGGCCAGAAATTCGTAGTGCGGCGTGTCGGGATAGTTGTCAAACTTTTCAGCGTGCTTGAGGTGGCTACCCGTCACCTCCTGCAAAAACACCACATCCGCGCCGACCCGGCGAACCGCTTCGCGCAACTCGGGCAGGATGAATTTGCGATTGAAAAACGTGAACCCCTTGTGGATGTTGACCGTGAGCACCTTGAAGGAAAATGACGAATCGGGGCTCAACGCCGCCAGCGCCGTTTGCGTATCGGCTCGCACCGCCGCCATGTCAACGGCCGCGGCGAGCCCGGTCGCAGCAGGCGCCGGGGCCGGTGCGGGCGATGCGGCAAGCGGGCGGCGCGGGAACGAGTCAGGAACAAGAGGCTGCATAAAGATGAGAAACAGACTGAAAAACCAAGTCTTCGATTATCGATCTCCGGGCCGCGAGCCCCTGTAGGACGCCTGCCTATTTGCTCTGCACCGGCAGACCCGCGTTCAAGGTGGTTCACGATAGCGCAGAACGGCAGCCGGCGTAGCCGTGCGGATTTGAACTGTCCGGGCGGGTCTGGCCGGAGAATCCGGAAAATATCTATAAAAAGCGGTATGAGCCCTTTGTTCATATGGATAATTAGCTACTATTTAAATAGTGAAATACCGCGTGATCAGGGCACAAAAAAGCCTGCACCGGCATCCTGAGGCAGGCAAGCCGGTGCAGGCCCACTGACACCCCGGGAGGTGTCAGGCCGTCAAGCCGCATCAGTATCTGTCGTGCATGCGGCCTTCGTGACGGCCACGGTTGCCGGCCTGGGCAAACGTTTGATGTTCGGCATCAAAGGTCTTTTGCTGCTCCGGGCTCAAGGCGGCATAAAAGGCCTTGGTGGCGTCACCACGCTTGTCCATGAGGGCATTCATTTCCGTCATGCGCTGGGTGCGCAGGGCGCGCATCTTGTCGATGCGCTCTGGCGTGCTCAGCTTCTGCATTTCGGCACGCTGCGCTTGCCAGGCGTTGATGTCGCGAACCGGTGGCTGCATGGCGGCGGTAAACGCGGTCCAGGCGCCTTCCTGGTCCGGCGTGATCTTGAGCCGGGCTTTGAGCGCAGCCTGGCGTTTGGCCATCCAGGCCTGCATTTTTGCCGGGTCACGCTGACCCATCATGCGGTTGCCGTACATGCCGCCATGCCAGCCAGTCGCGGCGGGGCCGCCGGTGGGCGCAGCGGGCGCGGCCTGGGCCATGGCGCTGGTGCCTGCCGTGGCCAGCAGGGCGGCGAGAACGAAACCATTCAGGGCGGCAAGGGGCTTGAGAGCGAATTTCATGAAATTTCCTTTCAGTGAAGAAGATGCCTGCCGCCAGAAATTGGCTTCAGGTTGGAGGCAAGTGTGCGGCCCCTCTGTATAGCCACCATTGCGCGGTGGTGATGGTTTGTAAAGTTGGATGGAAATGGTGCTGCCTGGCCAGCCGCTTTACGGCAACGAATGGTTGTGCTTACAATAGCTGCAGCTTGTCGGGGTGCCAAAGATGTTGTGTCTGGGGCTGAGATCGCAGTCATGCGAGACCCGCTGAACCTGATCGGGGTCATCCCCGCGTAGGGAACAACGCACTTGACTCCGGAACCCTGTAGCGGCGCCCCCAGCGGACCTCTCGGCGGCATTCCCGGCTCCCCAGGCAGGCACCCAACCTTTTCTGGAGACAGCCATGGCCCAAACCCGCCTTACCGTCGATACCGATGCCCTCACCAGCCGCATTACGCGCACGCCGTTTGCAGGCTCCCGCAAAATTTATATCGAAGGCTCGCGACCCGACATTCGCGTGCCGTTTCGCGAGGTGACACTGACCGACACGCTGGTGGCCGAAGGCGACCAGACGCGTCGCGAGACCAACCCGCCGCTGCGCCTGTATGACCCGTCGGGGGTTTACTCCGACCCGGCTGTGCCGATTGACATCACGCGCGGTTTGGCCCCCTTGCGCGGTGGCTGGATCAACGAGCGTGCCGACACCGAAACGCTGCCCGGCATCAGCAGCGCCTATGGCCGCGAACGCCTGAATGACCCGGCGCTCGCCGCGCTGCGCATGGCGCATGCGCCGGTACCGCGCCGCGCCAAGGCAGGCGCAAACGTATCGCAGATGCACTACGCGCGCCTGGGGCTCATTACGCCCGAGATGCAATACATTGCCATCCGCGAGAATCTGGTGCGGGCCCAGCTTGCCGAACGCCTGGCAACCGAACGCATGCCGAAAGCGGGCCACCCGTTTGGCGCGTCGATTCCGAAAGATGTCACCGCCGAATTCGTGCGCGACGAAGTGGCGCGCGGCCGCGCCGTGATTCCGAACAACATCAACCACCCGGAAAGCGAGCCGATGATCATTGGCCGCAACTTCCTGATCAAGGTCAACGCCAACATCGGCAACTCGGCCGTGACCTCGTCGATCGAGGAAGAAGTGGACAAGCTGGCCTGGTCAATCCGCTGGGGCGCTGACACGGTGATGGACCTCTCGACCGGTGAGAACATCCATGAAACGCGCGAATGGATACTGCGCAACTCGCCAGTGCCGATCGGCACGGTGCCGATTTACCAGGCGCTGGAAAAAGTAGGCGGCAAGGCCGAAGACCTGACCTGGGAGATTTTCCGCGACACGCTGATCGAGCAGGCCGAGCAGGGCGTTGACTATTTCACCATCCACGCCGGCGTGCGCCTGGCCTATGTGCCGCTGACAGCAAATCGCCTGACCGGCATCGTTTCGCGCGGCGGCTCCATCATGGCCAAGTGGTGTCTGTCGCACCACCGCGAAAGCTTCCTGTATGAGCATTTCGAAGACATCTGCGAAATCATGAAGACTTACGACATCTGCTTTTCGCTGGGCGACGGCCTGCGCCCGGGCTCGATTGCCGACGCCAACGACGAAGCGCAGTTTGCCGAATTGCATACGCTGGGCGAGCTGACCAAAATCGCCTGGAAGCACGACGTGCAGGTGATGATCGAAGGCCCCGGCCACGTGCCGCTGCAACTGGTAAAGGAAAACGTCGAAAAGGAACTCGAAGCCTGCTTCGAAGCGCCGTTCTACACGCTGGGCCCGCTGATCACCGACATCTCGCCCGGCTACGACCACATCTCCTCGGCCATGGGCGCGGCCAACATCGGCTGGTACGGGACGGCCATGCTCTGCTACGTGACACCCAAGGAGCACCTGGGCCTGCCGAACCGCGACGACGTGAAGCAGGGCCTGATTGCCTACAAGATTGCCGCGCACGCGGGCGATCTGGCCAAGGGCTACCCCGGCGCGCAGATGTGGGACAACGCGGTGAGCAAGGCGCGCTTCGAGTTCCGCTGGGAAGACCAGTTCCGGCTGGCCATCGACCCGGATACGGCGATGGCCTACCACGACGAAACGCTGCCCAAGGAAAACGCCAAGGTGGCGCATTTCTGTTCGATGTGCGGGCCGAAATTTTGCTCGATGAAGATCTCGCAGGAGGTGCGCGAGTTTGCACGGCTCAATCCCGAAACAACAACGCTTGCCAGCCGCCCTGGCGCGATTGCCCCGAGGGAGATCGACAGCGCCCTGGCGGAAAAGGCCGAGGAGTTCCGCAAGGGCGGCAGCGAGATTTACTCGTAATCGGTCCATGACTGCCTGGCGTTTGCTGGAAACCGCACGCGCCTGAGCAGCCACCCAATGCCATGACAACTCTTGAAATTTCCCTGAACGGCGAGCACCTGCAAACGCAGGCGCCGACGCTGCAGGCGCTGCTGCTGGCGCGCGGCTACGCGCTGCAGGGCGCCATGGCCTGTGCGATCAACCGCACTTTTGTTCCACGGCCCGAGTGGCCTGAGCGCGCCCTGAAAAGTGGCGACTGCATTGACGTGATCACACCCATCACCGGAGGTTAATTCCCATGACGAACTCCTTGAATTCCGCCCCCATGGCCCACTGCCAGCCCTGGACCGTGGCCGGCGCCACGCTGACCAGCCGCTTTCTTCAGGGCACCGCGCGTTACCCATCGACGCAGGTGCTCACCGACGCGGTGCGCGCCAGCGGCGCCCAGGTTCTGACGGTAGGGTTGCGCCGCCTGCAACCCGAAGGCGGTGGCGGTGACAGCTTCTGGCAAGACATCCAGGCGCTGGGCTGCCACATCCTGCCCAACACCGCAGGGTGCTACAGCGCACAAGACGCCATCACGCTGGCGCAAATGGCGCGTGAGATGGTCGGAACAAACTGGATCAAGCTGGAAGTGATTGGCGACGAGCAGACGCTGCAGCCCGACACCGCCGCCACCTTGCAGGCCGCCACGGTGCTGGCGCGCGAAGGCTTTGCGGTGTTTGCCTACACCACCGAAGATCTGGTGACGGCGCAGCGCCTGCACGCCGCTGGCTGCGCCGCCGTGATGCCGTGGGCGGCGCCCATCGGCAGCGGCCGCGGGCCCATGAACCCGTACGCGCTGGAAATCTTGCGCCGCCGCCTTTCCGATGCGGTGCTTATCGTCGATGCCGGCCTGGGCCGGCCTTCGCACGCGGCGCAAGTGATGGAGATGGGGTTTGACGCCGTGCTGCTGAACACCGCCGTGGCGCAATCGGGCGACCCGGTGCGCATGGCGCGCGCCTTTGCCGATGCGGTGGCTGCCGGCCGCGCCGCCTGCGAATCAATTCCCGCGCCAGTGCGCGCGCAGGCGCAGGCCTCGACCCCGGCCGCCGGCATGCCGTTTGCACAGACCGCCTGACACCATGGCCGCGCCGCATGCGTTCTCGGCCTTCCCGGCCCCCACTGGAAACATCGGCTTTTACCCCGTGGTGCCAGATGCCGCGTGGGTACAGCGCCTGCTCGGCTGGGGCGTGCGCACCATACAGTTGCGCTGCAAGAGCGCCGACCGCACGCCGGCCGAAATCGAGCAGGAGGTGCACGCCGCCGTGGCGGCCGGGCGTGCCGTGCCCGGCGCGCAGGTTTTCATCAACGACCACTGGCAACTGGCTTTGGCGGCAGGCGCTTACGGCGTGCACCTCGGTCAGCAGGACCTGGACACCGCCGACCTGAACGCGCTGCAACGTGCCGGCCTGCGGCTGGGCCTGAGCACGCACACACCGGCGGAACTGGCGCGTGCAAAAGCCGTGCAGCCGTCTTATCTGGCGATTGGCCCGATCTACCCGACCACGCTCAAGGTGATGCCATATGAGCCAGTCGGGCTGGCACGCCTGAAAGACTGGGTGGCTCAGGCGGCGCCATACCCGGTAGTGGCAATAGGCGGCATTTCGCTGGCCTTGACGCCGGGCGTGATGGCCTGCGGCGTGGACGGCGTGGCGGTGGTCAGCGCGGTGACGCAGGCGGCAGATGCGCAGCAGGCAGCGCTGGCGGGGCTGCGGCTGGCGAACCGGCAAGGAAGCCCTTCCACGTAATTGAAAATCGGGTCAGCCCTTATGGGTAATAAGTAGCCAGCTATTATTTGGATAGCGCTGGATAGTCGGTATAGCCCCTGGCTCCACCGCCGTAAAAAGTGGTTTTATCCGGGACATTCAATGGCGCGTTGCGGCGCAGGCGCTCTACCAGATCGGGATTGGCAAGAAAGGTCTTGCCGAAAGCCACCAGGTCAGCACCGTTCGCGATGGCTTTTTCCGCCAGCTTCCCGTCGTAGCCATTGTTCACCATCCAGGCGCCTTTGCCTCCGGCGGTACGGTAAGCGGTTTTGAGGGCGGCGTAGTCAAACGGGCGCTCTGGCAGCTCACGCGGGCCGCCGGTAGCGCCTTCAATGATGTGGATGTAGGCCAGATGCAGCGTGGCAAGTTGCCGCACCACATACTCAAACAGCGGCTGCGGATCGGCGTCGAAGGCGTCATTGGCGGGGGTGACGGGCGACAGACGAATTCCGGTGCGGCCACCGCCCACGGCTCCCGTCACGGCGCGCATCACTTCGAGCAGCAGGCGGGCGCGGTTCTCGATGCTGCCGCCATAGTCGTCGGTGCGCTGGTTGGAGCCGCTTTTCAGGAACTGGTCAAGCAAATAGCCATTGGCACCGTGAATTTCGACACCATCAAAGCCGGCGGTTTCCACTGCGTTGCGGGCCGCGGCCTGGTAGGTATGCACGATACCGGGCAACTCGTCGGCATCAAGCGCGCGCGGCGCGGAGGTTTCCACAAACGCCGGCACGCCATGCCGGATGAGCACAGTCTTGGTTTTTGCCGTGATGGCGGACGGCGCCACGGGCGGCGCGCCACCGGGCTGCAATTCGGTGTGTGAAACCCGTCCCACATGCCAGAGCTGCACAATGATCTTGCCCCCCGCATCATGCACCGATTCGGTGACGCGCTTCCAGCCGTCGAGTTGCTCGGTGCCATACAGGCCGGGCACATCGGCATAGCCCTGGCCTTGCTGGCTGATGGCGGTCGCTTCGGTGATCAGCAGGCCGGCGCTGGCGCGCTGGGCGTAGTACTCGGCCATCAAGGGTGTTGGAATGGCGTCAGGGGCACGGTTGCGCGTGAGCGGTGCCAGCACGATGCGGTTGGCCAGGCGCAGATCACCCGCCTGGATCGGGTCAAATAATGTGTACATAAAAATTATTTGGGGATAAATGGCTGAATCAAAAGGGCATGGCTGCCAGCGGGCCGGTCCATTTCGGCGCACAAGCTTACTTGAGCATGCCTTCCTCTTTCATGGCGGCCTGCACGGCGGGTCGCGCAGCGACGCGGGCACGGAAAGCGGTGAGGTTGGCCAGGCCGGAAATGTCCACGCCAACATGGGGCGCCCAGCCAGTGATGGTAAAGAGGTAGGGGTCAGCCACGCTGAAGCGCTCGCCCATCAGATAGGCTTTGCCCGCCAGCTCGCCGTCCAGCCACTTCAGGCGTGACTGCAACCGGTCAATAACCACCGTTTTGTATTCGGCAGGGGTGGCCGGACTGAATAATGGGCTGAACCCTTTGTGCAGTTCGGTGGCGATGAAATTGAGCCATGACTGCAACTGCGCCCGCGCCACGGTGCCGTTGGCCGGCGCGAGCTGTTTGTCCGGCACCTGGTCGGCGATGTACTGCACGATGGCCGGGCCTTCCGTCAGGCGCGTGCCATCGTCAAGCTCGAGCAGCGGCACATAGCCCAGCGGGTTGATCGAGTAGTAGTCGGTGCCGTCTTCGAGTTTGTGGGTTTTGGTGGGCGCCAGCACATGCTCGAACTTCAGGCCTGACTCGTGCAGCGTGATGTGCGGCGACAGCGAACAGGCGCCGGGGGAGTAATAAAGCTTCATGGGGTGATCCTCGGAAAGATGACTTGAAAATACCGAACAGCCCCAATGCTAGCCGCAAAGCCGATCTTTTGCTGCGATCGGGCTGTCATTGCAGTCTTGCAGGTCTATCAGCCCAGCGCAGCGCGCAGCGCGGTATCGTCCATCGATGTCCGGTTATCCATTACTTCAAGCACGCGCTCGCTGGTAGCAGCGGCGTTTTGCAATCTGTCCGCGCGAGCGGTTTTGTTCGGCGCCATCCTGCGCTGCAGGTATGCCGCCGGTTCGGCACGGCTGAACCAGCCGTGGCCGCATAGTCGGGAAGAAGGATGAGGCCGCGCAGCGGATCAGGACTTGCGGAATTTCTTGCAGACTCGCCGCAACGAACCGGCTGGAACCGGAACGGTGCATGGTCCGCAGATACCTGGAACTTTTTCCCTGGCCGTTCGTTGGTACAGTCAACAGCCATGCGTACGCTCAACCATCTTGAGGACGACGAATGCGTCGCGCGCGCGCAGCGGGGCGACGGCGTGGCGTTTTCCGAACTGGTGGCACGTTACCAGGACCGCATTTACCGCTTTTTGACGCGCCTCACACGCTCACAGGACGATGCAATGGAACTGACGCAAGAGACTTTTTTGAGCGCCTACCAGGCGCTGGAGCGCTGGCGCCCCGATGCGCGTTTCACCTCCTGGTTGTTCCGGATCGCGCGCAATCATGCTTTTGACTGGTTGCGCCGCAGCAAGCGCGTCGAATTTGTAACGCTGGATGAGGAAGTGTCCGCCCACTTTCCTGCCCAAACACCCGAACCCGATGCCGCGCTTGAAACCGTGCAGCGCTACCGCGAACTCGAAACCGCGCTGGCGCGGCTGCCCGTCGAGCACCGTGAGATCCTGCTGCTGAGGGAAATCGAGGAGTTGTCATATGAAGACATTGCGACCGTGCTCAGTCTCAACCCGGGCACCGTCAAGTCGCGCATTGCGCGGGCGCGCGCCGCACTGATGGACAAATTAACGCGCTGACAGGAGAAATTGCCATGAGCTGCCGCCAACACGATCATGTATCAGCCTATATGGACCACATGATGAAACCCCGAGAGTACGCCCGGTTCAGCCAGCATTTGCAGGGCTGTCCGGAATGCCGCCGCCAGCTCGATGAATTCACTGCCTTGCGTCAAGGCCTGCGGGAACTGCCGTCGCCGACGCTCGGCTTTGACCTCGCGTCGCGGCTCGAAGACCGCCTGCGCGCCAGGCCGCGGGGTAGACGGACGCCGCGATGGTTTGGCGCCTGGTCCGGCTTGGTGCCAGCGGGCGTCGCCGCGGGGATGGCACTGGCCTCGGGTGTATGGCTTGGCGGACTGCTGATGGCCGGTGGCGCCGCCAACACGCCAAGCACCGCGATGGCGCGCGTATTCGACCCGGTGCCACCAGGCGGTCTGTGCGCCGCAGCAGAACTTTGCCGCTTGCCGAAGGGAATGCCATGAACCGCAATGTCATGTTCAGATGGCTGCTTGCCATCTCGCTGTCGCTCAACCTCGGCATCGTCGCGGCTGTCGTGATCCACCAGATGCGCACGCCGGAAGCAACCGCTGCGCGGGCGGCGCATCTGAACCTGCCGGATTACCTGGCGCTGAACGCTGACCAGCGCGAACACTGGCGGCAACTCGAGCCTAATTTTCTTGACGACATTGCCGCCAACTGGCATGAGATTCGCCAGCACCGCGAAGCCCTGGTGCGGCATGTTTTTGCCGCAACGCCCGATCGTGCGGCAATCAACGCCGAACAGGCGAGGATCGCCACCCTGCAGGATGCTCAGCAGCAGCGCGTAATCACGCAACTGCTGGCTGAGCGCGACTTGCTGGATGAGCGCCAGCGCGCCAAGCTGATGGCATTGCTGCTGACCCGCTACGCCCAGGAAGCCACGGAAGAAGAACTGCTCCACCGCGACTGATGCCCGCAGGCACCGGATTCGACAGATTTTCAGAAAAACGCGGATAGCGGGAACATTTCAGGCGGTCAAGCGTTAAGGCAGACAGGCCAGATAAATTCTTGCATGGCCTCGAATCCCTCAACCCCACCTGGAGTACCCCATGAAATTACCCATACTTTTACTGCTGAGCGCGACTTTGGCAACGCCCCTTGCCGTGCTGGCCGCCGCGCCCCACGACCACGACAATGCCACGCCACAGAAAATCGAACTCAACGCCGGTAAAAAATGGGCCACTGATGCCCCGTTGCGCCAGGCCATGGCGGCCATCCGGTCTTCCACCAACCAGCTTCTGCCCGCGGCGCACGCCGGCAAGGCCACGTCAGCTGACTACGACGCCTTTGGCAAAGAGGTCACGACGCAAGTCGCCTATATCGTGGAAAACTGCAAGCTCGACCCGAAGGCCGATGCGCAACTCCACATCGTGATTGGCGACATCATGAGCGGCGTGGAAGCGGCTCAGGGCAAGCCCAATGACATGAAACGCGCATCGGGCGTGGTGAAGATCGCGCAAGCCGTCAACACCTATGGCAAACATTTCGACCATGCTGGCTGGCAGGCGATCAATTTGCCCCATTGAAGGTGTGGCGTGGCACCACGCCTGATGGAGCGCGCTGCGGTTGATTGCCAGAGGAAATAGCGGGCCGACTGGACGCCGGCCTGCAATTTCCGGCCTGTCTTCAACGCACCGGCTGGAACCTGAACGGCGCCGCAGGGACGAACTGGCTGGCTGTATCGCCGGAGTAAATCTGGCCGCCTGCCAGCGTCAGCTTCATGGCCGGGGCCCCCGGCCTGAAATCGAGTCTGGACAGCGGGACCCACAAGGCATTCATCGTGGTGGCCGAATCAAAGTAGTACACCCTGTTTTTTTGATCCGCGACGACCCGCCAGAGGGTTGACGAAATATTGGGCTGCTTCGGCGTGGTGATGCCCAGCGGCACGCTGACACTGCGCATGACCCCCGCCACGCTGGCCACGGCCTGATTGGCAAATGACTGGTCCGGCACAGCCTTGATGTAGGCGGGGTGTGCCTTCTTCGGGATCGCATCGAGCAAAAAGGAAGCCCGCGCATAGCGGTCGGCCGAGCGGTTGGTTCCGGGCAGGAAGACCAGACCGCCAATGTCTTCCCAGTATTTGTTCAGGGCCAGTTGCTGGTCGTAAGTGGGTGAATTGGTCAGCACCTTGAATTGCTTGCCGTGATGAATCACCAGTTTGCCGTCGATGTATTCGAAAACAGCGGAGTCCCCGCTGCTGTCGGAAATTGACAAATGCAGATTGGCCGAACCCCCTTCCTGCATTGGAAGATCGGCGGTTACGACCTGAAAAGGGTTTTTGCGCAAGGCAGTGACGGCTTCATCGACCGTGGCAAAGTTGTCCAGCAGGTACTGGGCCCACAGGCTGATCGACAAGGCCGGTTTGTCCGCCTCGCGCTTGCCGTAATCGGACTCCGCAAGGAATAGCAGATTCGCCACCAGACCCTGCTCGTTCATGCCATCCGCAGTTGCAATGTCATAACCCGTGGCCACAACGCTGCCGTATCTGGAAACCCATGCGATGGAGTTGGCCCCGGCCGAACCATTGCGCTCAATGCCGCGCGGCAGGACCCACAGGTTCGAGCGCATGTCCTCCTTCCAGTCCATCGTGCGCCCGGTGATCACCGTGCCGTCTTCGGCGGTGTACAAAGCCCGGGTACAGGCCTGGGCCACCGACAGCGAAGCCACGCCGACAGCGGCCGCCAGCAGGGCGCTGGCCAGCAATTTTGATCGCTTGCATTTCATCATGAGGCATTTCCCGGGGTTAAGGAACAGGCAGTTTGAACTTTGCACAAAATTGATCATTAAACATGCTGCCAGCCCTTTAAAACCGGGCATAGTCAGCTATCAAATACATAACGAAAGGGGCTGCGGGCGGACCCGCCTTCACAGCGCGTGGGTCACCAGCCTGAAATCAGCATCTTCGTCAAACGGCTTGATGACAAAGCCCAGCCCCCTCATGAGCTTGAGCATGCGCGGATTGCCGGCCAGCACCAGGCCATCGATCTCGGCCAGCCCTTTGTCGCGCGCCACGTCCATGATGCTGAGCATCAGGCGCGAGCCCAGGCCTTTGCCGTTGAAGTCGTCGGCCACCACCAGCGCGAATTCGCAGCTCGACTGATCGGGGTTGGTCACGTAGCGCGACACGCCGACGATGCGTTCCGTCTCGATCATCTCACCGTCCGGCCCGGCCTTGCGCTCCTTGAACACGGCCACCAGCGCCATTTCGCGGTCGTAGTCGATCAGCGTGAAACGCGCCAGCATGGATGGCGGCAGAGCAACAAGAGACGA
>JAHFQQ010000053.1 GCA_023259235.1 Polaromonas sp.
GGTATGTTCTCGGCCCAGATGGCTGCATCCAGCACCGGCCCGCCGGCCTGGCCGCGCCAGACGCGGGGTCGGCCGGGCCCGGCGTTGTAGGCGGCGGCAGCCAGCGGCAGTGAATCGTCCAGATCGTCCAGTGCCAGCTTCAGGTAGGCCGTGCCAATGGTGATGTTGGTGCCATGATCACCCAACTGGTCGGCGCTGAAACCCTGAAGACCGATCTTGCGGGCGGTCCAGCGCGCGGTGGCGGGCATGACCTGCATCAGCCCCGAGGCCCCAACGCCGGAGCGGGCATCCATGATGAAGCGGCTTTCCTGCCGGATCAGTCCGTACACGTACGCGGGGTCCAGGTCGATGGCCTCACAGCGCCTGACGACGGTCTCGCGGAACGGCATTGGAAAGCGCTGTTTAAAGTCAAACACATCGCGCGTGCGTTCGCTGGTGTTGATGCAGCGGTCCCAGATTTCGCGGTCGCAGGCAAACTGGGCCGCGGCCAGCAGCGCTCGTTCGCCCAGGCCGCCACGCTGGTGCAGGTTGGTGCTGTAGTTCCATTCGCGCACGCCCTCGCTGCGCAAGCCGATCAGGATCGCGTAGGCGGCGCGGTTCAGCCCGGGGTTGAGCCGGGCGGCCTCCTTTTCTTCTGTGCTTAGCGGCGCCGGCCTGGGCGGCACAGTGATTTTTTGGCCCAGTTCTTCCAGCGCCAGCTGCCCATAAAACCCGCGCACCGAGGCGATTGATTGCAGCAGTGCCAGGGCTTCGGCGCGCTGCGGCGCGATGCGCAGAGCAACTGGCGTCACGCCGGAGGCAGCGGTCGATGGTGCTGCATCGGGCGCCGCCGTGGCCAACAGCGCGCGGGCCTTCCAGTACGTCCAGGCCGGGTCGTTACGGCCTTCTTCGCTCATGGCCTGGATCGCCGCCTGGACTTGCTGCCAGTTGGGCTTGCTGCCCGCACGCAGGGCGGCGCGGGCTTTCCACGCCAGCATGTCGTCGGTCAGGTCGGTGTCGTCGCTGACCCGGGCGAAGTATTGCAGCGCATCGCTGGCGGGCAGCGTGCCCAGGCGGGTGGCCGCCTGCTTGCCGAGGACACCCCAGAGCCAGTTGCGCTCCTCGCGGCTGAGTTGCAGCGCCCATTTCTTTTCAAGCTGGAATGCGGCGCCCTGCACATCGCTGCTGGCCAGCTTGATCAGCGCCAGCGTGATGATTTCCTTGCGCACCTTGCGCAGGGCCAGGTGTTTGTCAGTGAGGAATTTGGCCGGGCTGCTGTTCAGTTCGTTGACCATGCCGACGGCTTGTGGTGCGACGATCTGCACGGCATCGCGGGCGGCGCGCGGGCGGTTGGCGTCAATAGCCAGGCGTGCCTTGTGCCAGATATCTTGCTGCGTCAGGTTTTTTGCGCCCGCCAGCTGCGCGGCGGCGGCTGTGCAGCCGTTGTCGGCGTCGCGCTGCGCCAGCCAGTTCTTGCGTACTTCGTCGGACAGACGGGTGTCCTGTGCCGGATTTTTCAGGTGCTCCGCCAGCAGCGCATAGCAGCGCACTTCGCGGTCATCGTTCATGCGGTACTTGGGGTACTCCGCTTCAAAGGTGGTCCAGTCGCCGCGCTGTCCCAGCAGCAGCAGCAAGTCGTTGCGCAAACGGTCTTCCTGGTAGGTGCCAGCGTAGCGGGCCAGAAAATCCTGCACTTCCTGCGCGCTGGCATCATCGAGGCGGGCCTTGAGTTCCCAGTAGGCCGCCCAGGCCTCCAGCGCATGGCCTCTGGCCTGCGGCAGCAACTGGGTCAGCCTGGCCTTGTCGCCACGCCTGAAGGCCTTTTGCATCTCCAGAATTACGCTGTCGCCAGCGGCAGCGCCACCCGATGAGCTGGTCTGGGCGGAGGCCGATACTGGCAACGCCGCCCAGAGCATGGCTGAAAGAGCCACACTGAAAACAATTTTGTATAGCATTGGGTCATTATGGACAAATTAAGTATCCGCAAGGCGCTGGTTGAATCGCGCCTGAACATGCCCGACCGTCTGGCCCGGGCCGATCTGCTGCAGCGCGTGCTGCGCATCTGGCTGGTGGGGCGCGCCGACGAGGTGATCGGCGCCTATTGGCCGATCAAGGGCGAGTTCGATCCGCTGCCCGCGCTATACCGCTGGCAGGAAGATGCCGTTTTGGGTCAGGATACCCAAGAAAATCAGGAATTGGCCCAGAAGGAACGGATACAGTTTGCTACTGAATCAATAGCAAACCGGTCACCACGCAAGATCGGGCTGCCGGTGGTCAATAAACTGCACAAAACCCTGACCTTTCACGCCTGGTACCCTGGCTGTCCGATGGAAGAAGACGCCTACGGCATTCCCAAGCCCAAGGACACGGAGATCATCGTGCCCACGCTGCTGGTTGTGCCTTGCGTGGGCTACGGGCCGGGCGGCTACCGGCTGGGCTACGGTGGCGGCTTTTACGACCGGACGCTGGCAACCTTGCAACCCTGCCCGCAGACGGTGGGTCTGGGATTCAGCCACGGCTGGCTGCCTGACATGGTGCCCGAGTCGCACGATATTGCGCTGGATGTCATCCTCAATGACAACGGGGTGGTCTGGCCGGTGTAAAAGATGGTGTCCCCATGTTGGCTTACTGCGCGTTTGCTGGGGCCCCATCAGACCGGCTGATCCTGCGTGTTGCGGCGGGGCCCATCGCCTGACGTGTTTGGGCGGCCTGGTCTTTAAGCCAATCGCCGAACGCCAGCACTTCGGGCCGCTCGGTGCTGCGAGGGCCCACCATCAGCCAGTACGCCATCGGCGTTTTCAGCCGCAGTTGCGGGAACGGCTCCACCAGATCGCCTGACGCCAGGCTTTCGGCAATCAGCGGAAGGCGCGCCAGTGCTACCCCCTGGCCGGTCAGCGCCGCCTGCGTCATCTGGTAGGCGTAGTTGAAGTAGAGCCAGCGTTTGGGTTCCAGTCTGGTTGTCGCATGCTGGTCGAGCCAGCGGCGCCAGGTCAACCAGTCATAGTGGGTGCTGTAGGCGTCGCCCGCTTCGATGAGAGTCAATTGCGCCAGGTCGTCGGGCTTTTTCAGCGGCGGGCCGCTTTTTAGCAACCAGGGGCTGATCACCGGGGTAATCTGGTCGCCAAACAGGCGGATCGCGTGTGGCGGCATATGGCTTGGCGGGCTATAGCGCAAGGCCAGGTCAAGGTCCGAAACATCCAGGTCAATGGCTGCGTCCGACGCATCAATCCGGATGTCGATGCCGGGGTTGACGCGCTGAAAGCCTTCCAGCCTTGGAATCAGCCACATCGACGCGAACGAGGCGAAGGTGGTGAGCGAGACGCTCTTGCGCTGACTGCTCTGGCGGATCTGCCGCACTGCGCCATCGATCCGCTCGAGCGAGGGCGTCACCGCGCGCAACAGCACGCCGCCGGCACTGGTGAGTTCCACCGCCCGTGTGTGACGGAGAAACAGGCTGGCGCCGACATCTTCTTCCAGCCCCTGGATCTGGCGGCTCACGGCTGACTGCGTGAGGGCCAGCTCCTCGGCGGCCGCACGGAAGTTGAGGTGCCGCGCCACCGCTTCGAAAGCCCGCAACTGGCCGGCGGAAATGGGTCGGGAGCGCAAGTGGGTTTGTGAATGCAGCATGGCAGGTGACTCGGTAATTGATGCGTTTTCAGAATGAATAGCGTACGCCGATTTCATTGGACCCGAAAGCCCTGCGGCGAGATCATTCAGGTCTGAGGATTGAACTCTGGCCTTTTTTGGAGAACACCATGGCTCTTGCCAATGCTTGCCGATTGAATCAACCAGGCCCTTATCACCAACGCAGCCGCAGGCTGCAACCAGTAACCGACGCCACCGTGGGCCTGCCTGACGGCATGTCCGGCTGCCAGAGACTTGCCGCCGGGAAGGCGTTGACCCTGCACGCCCGCCATGCCGGTTTGCTGCGTATCGCGCATGGCCGGATCTGGCTCACTGCCGGTCACGGCTGGAACGATCTCCCGGTGCGGGCCGGTGACCATATTCTCGGCCGCGGAGAAAGCCTGTTCCTGGCTGCCGGTGAGACTGTGGTGATGGAGACTTTCGGGCTGGGCCATGCGCCGCCGGCCCATTTCAGCTGGGAAACCGCACCGGCCGGCCGCAGCAAAGGGGCTGTGCGTGCTGGCGGTCCGGGGCTGGCGGGCTTCGTGGGGTCGGCCGTGACACGGGCGGCGGCGGCTTTTGCCGTCCGTCTTGCGGCTTTTCGTACCCGCAAGATTTCGAGTGAACGCTCTTTCAAGACCCAAACCTGCAAATAGGAAAGCGGGAAAGCGCCGCGCCGCGGTTTCTTCTCTGGGCGCGCTGTAGCGGTTCAGGCTGTGGGCGATGGGTTGTCCCTGGCGGGAGAGGGCACGGAGCGTCGGAAAATATTCCGGTTTTGCCGTGGGCTCCCGACTTTTGCCGCAGGCGCACCGATAATCTGGCGACGGACAGCTTCTGTTTTCCTGGTTCCAGCAGCGGGGCAGGACGCAGGCATGATCGGTCAGGACTCGGAACTTCAGAGGATATTTCATGGCAATCCCGGTTGACGTCGTCATCATGGCCGCGGGCAGAGGCACGCGGATGAAAAGCAGGCTGCCCAAGGTGCTGCACCGATTGGGCGGTCGCGCCTTGCTGGCGCATGTGGTCGACTGCGCGGCCCGGTTATCGGCACGCCAGGCGATTGTGGTCACGGGCCATGGCGCTATGGAAGTAGAAGCGGCTTGCGCAGGATTGACGGGGGCTGCAGGCCATTTAAGCTTGAAGTTTGCACGCCAGGAACCGCAACTCGGCACCGGCCATGCGGTGCAGCAGGCACTGCCGTTGCTGGCTGACGACGGCGTCACACTGGTGCTTTCAGGCGACGTGCCCCTCATTCAGGCGGCCCCGCTGGAGTTCCTGCTGGCGCAATGCGGCGGCCAGCGGCTGGCGCTGCTGACGCTCGACATGGCCGACCCCACCGGCTACGGGCGCATTGTGCGGGCCGGAGCGGCGGCGTCAAGCCAGGTGCTCGCCATCGTCGAGCAAAAGGATGCAACGCCGGCCCAGTGTGAAATCCGCGAGATCTACAGCGGCATCATGGCCGTGCCCACGCGCCTGCTGCGCGGCTGGCTCGGCCGGCTGGACAACCGGAATGCCCAAAACGAGTACTACCTGACCGATATCGTCAGGTTTGCCGTGGCCGATGGTGTGCCCGTGGTTGCGCACCAGATCACCGATGCGACCCAGGTCGCGGGCATAAACAGCCCACTGCAACTGGCCGAACTGGAACGTGTTTTCCAGCGCAGGCAGGCGATGGCGCTGATGGAGCAGGGCGTGCGCCTGAGCGACCCGGCGCGCCTGGACGTGCGCGGCACCATGACTGTTGGCCAGGATGTCGAGGTTGACGTGAACTGCATCTTTGAAGGCCAGGTGAGCCTCGCCGATGGCGTGCGCATAGGGGCCAACTGCGTGATTGCCAACGCCACCATTGCCGCCGGCGCGGTGATTCACCCGTTTACCCATATCGATGGTGAGAAGTTTGGCGTGCAGGTCGGCGAAGGCGCGCGAATCGGGCCGTTTGCCCGGCTGCGGCCTGGCGCGAACCTCGGTGCCGAGGTGCACATCGGCAATTTTGTCGAGGTGAAAAACTCCACCATGGCCCGGGGTGCCAAGGCCAATCACCTGGCTTACCTGGGCGACGCCACGGTGGGAGAATGCGTCAACTATGGTGCCGGCAGCATTACCGCCAACTACGACGGCGCCAGCAAGCACCGCACGGTGATCGAAGCCGGCGTGCACATCGGCAGCAACTGCGTGCTGGTGGCGCCGGTCACGATTGGCGCGGGCGGCACGGTGGGCGGTGGATCAACGATCACCAGGGACACGCCACCGGGCGCCCTGAGCGTGGCGCGCGGCAGGCAGGTCAGCATTGCGAACTGGCAACGGCCGGTGAAAAAAAAGGATTGACGGGAGCCGGCGTATTCAGCCTGTGCGTGCCACCCGTTTGCCCGAGGCGTCATGGTTACCTTCGCGATCCAGCTCCATCAGCACGCTCAAGCCCATGACCTCGGATTCGGGAAACCCGGTGGCTGGATAACACTGATCAAATTCGGATAACTGCGACTCCAGTTGCTGGCGTGCGCTTTCGCGCGGTTCTTCACGCCTTTGGGGTTGCTGCAGGGCGGCGAGGTTGAGCTGGCGGCGAAATTCGGCAGGAGATGGCATGTGCCGGATGCTGCTTTTGAGGAACACGAAGCGCACTCCGGCCGTTTTGAGGATGCGGTTCTTGATCTTGACTTGGTGGGCCCTGGCCTTGGCGTCGCTCAGGTGGTACTGCTCCACATCAAAGGCGAAGCTGGGGCGGCCCTCTCCATCGCACACCACAAAATCCACTTTCTGGTGACGCAGCCGCTCCCGGGCGCGCTGGGGGTCGGCGGCCCGCCGTACCGACAGCATGTCCCTGAGCGTGACATTGGGCACCACACCCTGACCGGGGAAGGTCTCGCGCAGGTAGTCCAGCATTTTTGCCTGCTCGGCCGTGAGCACACGCTCGGGGTTGTAGCGGTCATCAAGACCCGCAGATGAAGATCGACGGGAAAAGCGCAGGTAGCCCCAGATGCCGAGACCGGCCAGAATGACAGCCAGCGTCAGTGTGATGGTCCAATGCGGAAACATGGAGGCTCCTGATCTTTTAGGGTTTCTTTTCTTGTTTGACGATTCTTGGAGGGTGTAACGGGTAACCCGCTGTGTCAATATGCTGTGAATGTTTCAGATTGTCAAAGCGTGAAGTTTTGGTCAGATTTTGCCTTTGTTCAAGGAAATGCGCTGGCCGGCTGGCGCTCCGAGCAGCAGGCGGGGCTGGAATTTGGCCCGCTTGATGCTGAAAAATGCCTTGACGTTGCGAACGTTGGCGTCATTGGTGAACAGGTGTTGCGCGAGCGCCAGGTACTGCGGCATGTCGGCGACATGCACCACCAGCACAAAGTCCGGTCCCGGTGACACTCGGTAACACTGCTGCACGGCATCATCCTGCACCACGCGCACCTCGAAGGCCTCCAGAGAGTCGGTGTCCTGCCGGTCCAGCGTGATCTCGACCAGAGCCGTCAGGCCGTGCCCGAGCAAGGCGGCGAGCCTGTCGGGGCTGAGCACAGCGATTTCACATTCAATCAGTCCGGCATCGCGCAGCCGCCTGACACGCCGCAAACAGGTCGGCGGCGAGACATGAACCAGCGCTGCCAGCGCCTGATTGCTGAGTGATGAATCTTCCTGCAAGGCATCGAGCAGCTGGATGTCCGTGGTATCAATATCTATTTTTTCCATATTATCTTCAATAATGAATTTAAATTCAATTGGTTGTAATTTATGAAATAATATGGCAAATACATCTAAAAATAGATTACATTGAAAAATAACAAACCGCTAGCATTGCACAATTGACTTTCTGGAGTTGGTTTATGTGTGGCATTGTTGCAGCGGTTTCCACGAGAAATATCGTTCCCATCCTGGTGCAGGGCTTGCAGCGGCTGGAATACCGGGGTTATGACTCCTGCGGCGTTGCGGTGTATGCCGATGGCTTGAAACGGGCACGCAGCACCTCGCGC
This sequence comes from Polaromonas sp., assembly GCA_023259235.1. Lineage (GTDB taxonomy): Bacteria > Pseudomonadota > Gammaproteobacteria > Burkholderiales > Burkholderiaceae_C > Polaromonas. Next base: position 7,563 of record JAHFQQ010000053.1, read on the forward strand.
GTGGCCGAGCTGCAAGCCCAGGTCAGCGCTGACAAACTCGAAGGCACCACCGGCATTGCCCACACCCGCTGGGCCACCCACGGCGCACCCGCCCTCAACAACGCACACCCGCATTTCAGTTATGGCCGCGGTGCCCCTGTCGCCGCGCGCCCCGGCAGGGTTGCCCTGGTCCACAACGGCATTATTGAAAATCACGATGAACTGCGCGCTGGCCTGCAGGCCAAGGGCTATGTGTTTGACAGCCAGACCGATACCGAAGTCATCGTGCACCTGATGGACAGCCTGTATGACGGTGATTTGTTTGAAGCGCTCAAGGCGGCGGTCGCCCAGTTGAAAGGTGCCTTCGCCATCGCGGCGTTTTGCAAGGACGAGCCGCACCGCGTGGTGGGAGCGCGCGCCGGCTCCCCCCTGATTCTGGGTGTGGGCCAGGGCCATTCCGAGAACTTCCTCGCCAGCGACGCCATGGCGCTGGCGGGCGTCACCGACCAGATCGTCTATCTGGAAGAAGGCGACCTGGTTGACATCCAGTTGGGCAAGTACTGGGTCATTGACCGTGACCACAACCGGGCGGAGCGTGAAGTAAGAACTGTGCACGCCCACAGCGGCGCCGCGGAGCTCGGGCCCTACCGTCACTACATGCAAAAGGAAATTTTCGAGCAGCCGCGTGCCATCGCCGACACGCTCCAGGGCGTGAAGCGGATCATCCCCGAATTGTTTGGCGACGACGCCTACCGTGTCTTCAAGGACATCGATTCCGTCCTCATCCTGGCCTGCGGCACCAGCTACTACAGCGGCTGCACCGCCAAATACTGGCTGGAAGCCATCGCCAAAATCCCGGCCCAGGTGGAGGTGGCCAGTGAGTATCGCTATCGCGCGTCGGTGCCCAACCCCAAAACGCTGGTGGTCACCATCACGCAAAGTGGTGAAACCGCCGATACGCTGGCCGCGCTGCGCCACGCGCAAGCGCTGGGCATGACGCACACGCTGACCATCTGCAACGTCGCCACCTCGGCCATGGTGCGCGAATGCAAGCTGGCTTACGTGACCCGCGCGGGTGTGGAAATCGGGGTTGCCTCGACCAAGGCGTTCACCACTCAACTGGCCGGCCTGTTCCTGCTGACGCTGGCGCTGGCGCAAGCCAAGGGCCGCCTGAGCGAGGAAGAAGAAGCCGGGCATCTCAAGGCCATGCGCCACTTGCCCGCCGCGCTGCAGGCCGTGCTGGCGCTGGAGCCGCAGATCATCAGCTGGTCCGAAGACTTCGCCAAAAAGGAAAATGCGCTGTTTCTGGGACGCGGCCTGCATTACCCGATTGCGCTCGAAGGTGCGCTCAAGCTGAAAGAGATCAGCTACATCCACGCCGAGGCCTATCCGGCCGGTGAGCTCAAGCACGGCCCGCTGGCGCTGGTTACCAGCGCCATGCCGGTGGTCACGGTGGCGCCAAATGACAGCCTGCTGGAAAAGCTCAAAAGCAATATGCAGGAAGTGCGCGCCCGCGGTGGCGTCTTGTATGTGCTGGCCGATGCCGACAGCCACATCGCCAGCAGCGAAGGCGTTCACGTCATTCGCATGCCTGAGCACTACGGCGCCTTGAGTCCGCTGTTGCATGTGGTGCCGCTGCAATTGCTGGCTTATCACACGGCATGCGCGCGCGGCACCGATGTGGACAAGCCAAGAAACCTGGCCAAGTCGGTCACTGTGGAGTGACCGACTTTTTAACGGGCATGAGTTGTCTTTCACGTCGATTTTACCAACGACGACAAATTGCCAAGCCATAATTTGACAGTACATTAAACAGGCACTATTGAATGCAGCCAATGAACAATCCAAAAATGCTGGTAGTAGAAGACAACCCGGATCACCTTGAATTGACCCTGACAACCTTTCAGGAAAATGGGCTGTCCCACGATATTGTGGTCGCCCACGATGGTTTCGAAGCCCTTGACTATCTGTTCTGCCAGGGGCTTTTCAGCGATCGCGATCCGGACGAACAGCCTGAACTGGTCTTGCTGGATCTGGGGCTGCCTGGAATGAACGGTATGCAGGTCATGCAGCGCATGCGCGATGATCCCAGAACATTTTTTGTGCCGGTTGTCATGCTGACGTCGGCGAACGAACAGTCCAGGGAAGTGCTTGCCTTTAAAGGCGGACTGAACAGCTATCTGAGCAAGCCGATCAACTACCGTGATTTTGAAGAAAAACTTGAGCAGGTCAGGGAGTACTGGCGCACCTCGAATTTTGCGCCGCTTGGTGGCTAGGACACCCTGAAATTCCGCCAGAATGCGCCCTTCAATGCCTTTGCCGATGTCACAGGCAGGAGGCTCATGGCGGTTCCGGTAGCGGCAAGCCCAGATGCTCGCGCACCTTGCTGTTGATGAGGCGCAGCTCGGCCAGACTGCTATCGATGTGGGCGCGCTTTTCCATCAGTTCGGCAATGGCTGCGTCGGTGCGCTGCAACACGTAGCGCGCCTGTTGCTGCTGCCCTTCGCCCTGGTCGCCGTACATGTCCAGGTACTGTTTGATTTCCGCCAGTGAAGACCCGATGGACTTGGCGCGCAGGATCAGCGCCAGGCGGGCCCGGTCGCGGCGGCTATAGACACGGGCGCCGTTGACGCGGCGCGGGGCGAGCAGGCCCTTGCCTTCGTAAAACCGCAGCGTACGCGGCGTCACGTCAAAGGAATTACACAAGTCCGTGACACCAAACAGCTCCGGGTTTTTTCCGTCTTCATGGTGGTCGGCCACCACCTGGCGCGCCGCTGCGGCGGCGGCTGCCTGCTGCTCCGTGGCACTTGGCGTGCGGGTTCGCGAGCGGCCGACCGCCATCTTCAAACCACCCGCTGCAGCTTCATGGCCACGCTCATGTCGCCGCTGACCTTGAACTTGCCACCCATGAAGCCAGTGACCGGGTCGAGCTTGCCGGTCAGGTTTTCCAGCGTGATGGCTACCGTGCAATCGGCCTCGCGGTTTTCATTGCTCACGCTGTTGGGGGTGGCGATGCCGTCAATGACGGCTACGCCGTCGCTGCCGCAGTCGAACTTGAGCACGGCGTTGATGCCGCAGTTGTCGCCCACTTTGGTGCGCAGCGCGTCGGTGCATTCCTGAAGATTCATGGTGTTCCTTGTGCGGTCCGGACGGGTGTGCCAGCATCATAGAGCCATTAGCCTACTGAAAGATCAGGGAATATACCTATCAGATAGTTGATTGACCTTAAGGTCATGCTGATTTCTAATGAACCACTCTTTCCGTTTCATCCCTCGCATGAATCAAACCCTGCACCCACCCCCGAGTCCCGCTGTTGGCGCCCCACACTACAGCAGCGTCTTCAAGGACGCGTTGTTTGCCGGGCGCCGATTGTGGGTGACCGGTGGCGGCAGTGGCATTGGCCGCTGCGTTGCCCATGAGCTGGCGGAACTGGGCGCGCATGTGATCATCAGCGGGCGCACGGCTGAAAAACTTGAGCGCGTGGCGCAGGAGATTGCTGAAGACGGCGGCCGTTGCGAGCACGCGGTTTTTGACATTCGCGATGAGGAAGCCGTCAAGTCAGCCGTGGCCGGCGTGGTGGCGCGCCAGGGCCAGATTGATGGGCTGGTGAACAACGCCGGTGGTCAGTTTCCGGCGCCGCTGCAAGCCATCAGCAAGCGCGGCTTCGAGGCCGTTGTCAGCAACAACCTGACGGGCGGCTTTTTGATGATGCGCGAGGTCTTCGTGCAAAGCATGCAGGCCCATGGCGGAGCCATTGTCAACATGACCGCTGACTTTCGCAACGGCATGCCGGGCATGGGGCACTCGGGGGCCGCGCGCGCCGGCATGAGCAACCTGACCATGAGCGCTGCTTGCGAATGGGCGCAGGCGGGCGTGCGCGTCAATGCCGTGGCGACCGGCTGGGTCGCCTCGTCGGGAATGGACAGCTATGGCGGCGCGGCGCGGGCGCTGATTCTAAAGCTGCGCCAGCATGTGCCGTTGCGGCGTCTGGCCACGGAGGCGGAAGTCAGCGCCGCCATCGTGTTTCTGCTTAGTCCCGCGGCGTCTTTCATCACCAGGGTGACGTTGCAAATCGATGGTGCGGCATCGCTGGGAAGCCCGCTGTTTCCCGGCTTCGATCATGAGCGCTCGGTGCCCTTTAACGGCTTTCACCGCGCTCAAACGCCCGAGGTTCTCAAGCCATGACCGTGCTTTGCTCCCTTCTCGATACGCGCAGTGCCGCCTGCCGGAACAACACCGAACGCATGAGCGAGCGCCTGGCCCAGGTGCAGTCGCTGCAAAACAAGGTGATTGTTGAATCAGAGTCCAAACGTGAAAAGTTCGAAAAAAAAGGCCAATTGTTGCCGCGTGAGCGGGTGGCGCGCTTGCTGGATCGGGGCAGCGGCTTTCTCGAGTTGAGCGCCCTGGCCGGGCTGGGCATGCACGACGATGATGGCAAAAAGTCGGTGCTTGGCGGCGGCTCGATTGTCGGCATCGGCCAGGTGCGCGGCAAGCGGGTGCTGATTTCGGCCAGCGACAGCGGCGTCAAGGGCGGCACCGTCGCGCCCATGGGGCTGAAAAAAGGCCTGCGCGCACAAGCCATCGCCCTGCAAAACAAGCTGCCATTCATTGCGCTGGTGGAGTCTGGCGGCGCCAATCTGATGTACCAGGCCGACATCTTCGTTGATGGCGGCCGCAGTTTCGCCAATCAGGCGCGGCTCTCCGCTGCCGGCATACCGCAAATTGCCGTCGTGCATGGCGCTTCCACGGCGGGTGGGGCCTACATGCCCGGGCTGTCGGACTATGTGATCCTGGTGAAAGGCCACTCCAGCATTTACCTGGCTGGCCCGCCGCTGGTCAAGGCCGCCATTGGGGAAGACGCCACCGAGGAAGACCTGGGCGGCAGTCAACTGCACGCCAGCGTGACCGGGCTCGGTGAATATCTGGCGGACAACGATGCTCATGCGATTGCGCTGGCGCGCGATGTGATGGATTATCTTGTCTGGGATGAAGCGTGCACGACGATTCAGCCCTCCCAGGCTCCGCTGTACGACGCGCAGGAACTCATGGGCATTGTTCCGGTGGACGAGCGCGAGCCCTATGACGCGCGCGAAATCATCGCGCGCCTGGTCGATGGCTCGGATTTTCTGGAGTTCAAGGCCGTCTTTGAAAGTGACACGCTGTGCGGACACGCTCGCATTGAGGGTCACCGTTTAGGCCTGATTGCCAACAACGGGCCGATCCAGCCGGCCGGCTCGATCAAGGCGGCGCAGTTCATTCAACTGTGTGATCAAAGCGGCACGCCGCTGGTTTTTTTACAGAACACCACCGGGTACATGGTGGGCACCGCGGCCGAGCGGGCCGGCGCGATCAAGCATGGCAGCAAAATGATTCAGGCGGTGGCCAACGCCCGCGTACCGAAGTTCACCATTGTGGTGGGCGGCTCATACGGCGCAGGTAATTACGGCATGTGCGGGCGCGGCTTTGACCCCAACTTCATTTTCTCCTGGCCCAGCGCCCGCACCGCTGTGATGGGCGGCGCGCAAGCGGCCATGGTGATGGAAATGCTGGGGCGCGGCAAACTCGAACGCGCCGGCGTCGCGCTTGACGATAAGGCAAAGGCGGGCATCAAGGCCATGAGCGATCAGCTCAAGCGCCGGCTTGATGCCGAATCCGACGTGCTCTTTGGCACCGCCCGCCTGTGGGACGACGGAATCATCGATCCGCGCGATACGCGAAGGGTTCTGGCGCTGTGCCTGTCGCTGGCCCGTGAAGCAGGGCAGCGCACCTTGCGCCCGAACACTTTCGGCGTGGCGCGCTTTTAGAAGATAGCAACTACTCAGCCCACCCACGAAGACTAACTTCCAACGCAAAGACGCAAAAGTGCAAAGAACGCAAAGGAAAATATTTTTCGCTCCCTGGCGTACTTTGCGCCTTGGTGCCTTTGCGTTGGAAGCTTCTACTCCTGCCTGAGTTGCCCAATTCCCCTTCATTCCTGGAGTTCGCAAATGCAATTTACAGACCAGCACCGTCAGCTCGATGACACGGTGACAAAATTTGTAAAAAATGAAATTAATCCCTTTGTCGCCGAGTGGGAGCGTGCCGAGGAATTTCCAAGTCACGCGCTCTTCAAGAAAATGGGCAATCTGGGTCTGCTGGGAGTGAAGTACCCCGAAGAATACGGCGGCCTGGGGCTCGATTTCAGCTACTCGATGGTGATGGCCGAGGCCCTGGGTGCGGCCACTTGTGGCGGTGTTCCCATGGCCATTGGCGTGCATACCGACATGTGTACCCCGGCGCTGGCCCGCTTTGGCAGCGACGATCTGCGCCGTGAATTTCTGGCGCCCTCCATCGCCGGCGATTTTGTCGGTTGCCTTGGGGTGAGTGAACCCGGCGGCGGCTCCGACGTTGCAGCTGTCAAAACCACCGCGCGCAAGGAAGGCAGCGACTACGTCATCAATGGCAGCAAGATGTGGATCACCAATGGGATGAAGGCCGACTGGTGCTGCCTGCTGGTCAACACCAGCGAAGGATTTCCGCACAAGAACAAAAGCCTGATCGCGGTGCCGATGGATGCGGCAGGCATTACGCGCCAGAAGATTCGCAAGATCGGCATGAACTCGTCTGACACGGCGCAACTCTTTTTTGACAATGTGCGGGTGCCGCAGCGCAACCTGATCGGCCAGGAGGGCGCGGGTTTCATGTTCCAGATGTTGCAGTTTCAGGAAGAGCGCCTGTGGGGCGCGGCCAGCTCGCTGCGCAGCCTGGACAGCCTGATCGATCAAACCATTGCCTACACCCGCGAGCGCAAGACGTTCGGGCACGGCGTTCTTGACAACCAGGTGGTGCACTTCCGTCTGGCTGAGTTGCGCACGGAAGTGGAAGCCCTGCGCGCGCTCACCTACCGTGCCGTGGCCTTGTATGTAAGCGGCAAGGACGTGACCAAGCTCGCTTCCATGGCCAAGCTCAAATGCGGCCGGCTCTCGCGCGAGGTGACCGACGCCTGCCTGCAGTATTGGGGCGGCATGGGCTACACGCTGGACAACCCGGTGTCGCGCGCATTTCGCGATTCGCGCCTGATCTCCATTGGCGGTGGCGCTGACGAAATCATGCTCGGCATTATCTGCAAGCTGGAAGGCACCCTGCCCAAAGGC
>JAHFQQ010000302.1 GCA_023259235.1 Polaromonas sp.
GCATTGCCAGGTGCCAGGCCCAGCCCCGCCTCGACCACCAGGCGCTTGGCCGTTTCAAAAGAGTCGCTAAAGCGCCCCTGGTCCTGCAGCCGGAAAAAAGCGTACATTCCGCCGCTGGCGGGCGCCACCTGCACGCCCGGGACGGCCTGCAACAGTGGGATCAGCGTATCGCGACAGGTTTTCAGGTGATTCACGACGCGCGGCGTGACGTCAGCGGTTCGCTCAATCGCCACCCACCCGGCGCGCTGCACAAACACCGGCGCACACGAGGTATTGAACTCGATCAGCTTGCCCATGTGCAGGGTCATCGTCGGCGGCATGACCAGCCAGCCCAGGCGCCAACCCGTCATGAGAAAGCTCTTCGAAAAACTGTGGGCGACGATCAGCCGGTCCTGCGGATCGGCAATATCAAGAAAACTCGGGGCGCATCCGTTTGGCGTGGGCTCGAAATAAAGGCGTTCGTACACCTCGTCGGCCAGAATCCAGGTACCCGTGCGTCGGCAGTGCGCCAGCATGGCTTCCTGTTCGGCTTGCGTCAGCGTCCAGCCGGTCGGGTTGTTTGGCGAGTTGACAATCAGCAGCCGGGTTCCGGGCGTGATCGCATCGAGCAGTTCATCCATGTCGAGCCGCCACTGTCCGGCCACGGGCCTGAGGCTGACGCATTTCACGACTGCGCCCATGATGGCCGGTTGCGCGGTCAGATTCGGCCAGACCGGTGTCACCACCACCACCTCGTCGCCTGCGTCCACCAGCGCCTGTACCGCCAGCATCAGGGCGTTCACTCCGCCCGACGTGACCGCCACCCGCTCGGCTCCGATGGCTGCGGCGCCCGGGCGGCGCAGGGCCGTGGCATAGCGCGCAATGGCGTCCCGCAGCTCGGGCAGACCCAGGTTGTGGGCATAGAAGGTTTCGCCCTGCTGCAGCGAAGCGGCAGCAGCGTCGCGGATAAAGGCAGGCGTAACTTCATCACTCTCGCCAAACCAGAACTTGAGCACATCGCTGCGCCCGATGCCCGCATTGGCGACCTGACGGATCATCGATTCTTCCAGGTTCAAAACTGCCTGTCTCATGAGTGCCTTTTCGTCGATAGGGTGACCCGGTTCAGGGTCGAAGCATCTTGCAGCTGTGCGGCTGCTCAGCCTGTTCCAGCGCAATCGTCTTGATCACGCGAAAGCCGTAACCCGAGCCTTCCACGTCAAACGGCACGCCGGGCGCGCCCTGCCGGTCCATCACCGCCACCATCAGCGGCTGCTGGAACTGGTGATCGGCAGCACGCATCACACCGTGACGACCGGCAAAAGCAGGCGCCGCGTGCTCCAGCTGCGCGGCAACAGCACCCGACTCGGTAGTCCCCGCCTTTTCGATGCTTTGCGCCAGCGCCTCAACCATCAGTTGCATGCGCATATGCACGTAGTCGTCTTCCGGTTTGGGAAAACGCTGGCGAAAGGACTGGTAGAAAGCCTGCGAGGCAGCGTCCGGGGCGTTTGGGAACCATTCAGCCACGGCGATGACCTTGCCCACGCCAGCGTCTCCCAGCACACCCGGCACTCCCAGCGCATTGCCGTAAAACGTGTAGAACTTGCCTTCATAGCCAACTTCCTTCGCCGCCTTGATGAGCAGTGTCAAATCGTTGCCCCAGTTGCCCGTGAGCACTGCCTGCGCTCCGCTGGCCTTGATCTTGGCGGCATAGGGAATGAAATCCTTCACACGCCCGACCGGGTGCAACTCGTCGCCGACAATCTGCACGTCGGGGCGCTGCAAGCCGATCTGCTTGCGCGCTTCCCGCAGCACCGCCTGGCCAAAACTGTAGTCCTGGCCAATCAGGTACACCCGCTTGAGTGTCTTGTCGTCCTTGAGCACGCCCATCAAGGCAGCCATGCGCATGTCGGCATGGGCGTCAAATCGGAAATGCCAGTAGCTGCATTTTTCATTCGTCAAAATCGGATCAACCGCCGAATAATTCAGAAACAGCACGCGCTTGTCCGGCTCGCGCTCATTGTGCTTGTTGATGGCGTCAATCAGCGTTGCCGCAACGGCCGATGAATTGCCTTGTGCAACGATGCGCGCGCCGTCGTCAATGGCCGAGCGCAAGGCCGCCAGCGCTTCCTCGTTCTGGCCCTTGTTGTCGTAGCGTTCAATCAGCAGCTTTTGTGCTCCGCTGGCGAGCTTGACGCCGCCGCGTGCATTGACCCGCTCGGTGGCCCACACCAGGTTGCGAAAGACTGCTTCACCAGCGTTGGCAAACGGTCCGGACAGGCTTTCGATCAGCGCAATGCGAATCGGCGGTTGAGCTGGCTGGGTGACCGTTTGCGCCGCGGCAGCGAGCGACGCACCCAGAAACAGGGCCGCGAGCAGGCGTTTAAAAAACTTTGGCATAAAAATACATTCATCCTTTTTAGATTCAATGGATCGGCGACGGCGCTGCCAGGCTCCAGCGCGGCTTCACATCAAAAGTGTAGCCGTGCTGCAAGCTGCCCAGTCCGCCCTGCAGGCGCATGCCGGCAGCCAGTGCGATCATGGCGCCGTTGTCGGTACAAAATTCGAGCTCCGGATAATGCACCCGGACACCGCGCTGCTCGCAGGCCGCATTGAGCTGGCTGCGCAGCAAGGTGTTGGCGCCCACGCCACCGGCCACCACCAGCCGCTTTAGGCCGGTTTGTGCCATTGCGCCAAGTGATTTTTTAACCAGCACTTCCACGATGGCCGCCTGGGTGGAAGCGGCCAGGTCGGCCTTGCGGTTTTCCAGCTCGGGCCCGAGTTTTCTGGCTTGCGTCAGTACCGCGGTTTTCAGGCCGGCAAAGGAAAAATCCAGATTGCCGCTGTGCAGCAGCGGCCGCGGCAATTTGAACGCAGTGCCGTCACCGCCAAGCGCCAGTTTTGCGAGATGCGGCCCGCCGGGATACGGCAAGCCCATCAGCTTGGCCGACTTGTCAAAAGCCTCGCCCGCTGCGTCATCGATGGATTCACCCAGCAGTTGATAACTGCCAACCCGGTCCACCCGCATCAACTGGGTATGCCCGCCGGAAACCAGCAGCGCCACAAACGGAAACTCTGGCGGATCGGCGCTCAAAAAAGGCGACAGCAAATGGCCCTCCAGATGGTGCACGCCCATCACCGGCCTGGCCAGCGCAGCGGCCAGTGAGCAGGCCACGCCGGCACCGACCAGCAGCGCGCCGGCCAGGCCAGGCCCGCGCGTGTAGGCAATCACATCCACCTGAGCCAGCGAGCGCTGCGCCCGCACCATGACTTCACGCGTCAAGGGCAAGACACGCCGGATATGGTCCCGGCTTGCCAGCTCCGGCACCACGCCGCCGTAGGCCTGGTGCATCTCGATCTGGCTATGCAGCGCGTGCGAGAGCAGGCGCGGCACCGCATTTCCGGCAGTTTCCACAAGGGCCACGCCAGTCTCATCGCAACTCGATTCAATTCCCAGTACAAGCATGGGACAAGTGTAAGGTCGTCGCGTTTCGGGACCGTGGCATGACACCGCCTCTTTCCCTGCACCTGGTTGTGATTGCACCGGATTTATCCACCTCTGAAGCAGCCGATGAAGCGGAGCTGGCGCAATCGAACGCTCACTTCAATTGCGCACTGGATTGCTGACAGGCGATCAGGCAGGTTGCCCAGTTTCACCACACCAAGTCATCAGCCTTCGCGGACAACCACGAGACGGAGATCGGCCAGTACATCAAGGCCATAGGGCGCGGCTACACTTCTGTGTTGAAA